>CALGOE010000269.1 GCA_937958145.1 uncultured Desulfobacca sp. | reverse complement strand
TGGGCGGCCAGGATGCGGGCGATGTGTTGCCGCTCCATTTCTTCCAAGGTCAGCTTGTCCACTTCCGGTTCTTTGCCCATCTGAGAAATAAAAGGGAGATCATTGAGTTTGATCTGCCGGCCTTTTTGGACCACCACGGCCCGTTCAATGGCGTTTTCCAATTCCCGGACATTTCCCGGCCAGGAATAGCGCTTCATGGCCTCCAAGGCCTCGGGATGGATGGAATCGATCTTCTTGTTCGTTTCGGTGGCAAAGCGCCGCAGGAAGTGGTGCGCCAACAGAGGGATATCTTCGGGCCGCTCCCGCAGGGGCGGTACATGCAGGTGCACCACGTTCAGGCGGTAGTAGAGATCCTGGCGGAAGGTCCTCTGGGCAATGGCTTCCTTCAGGTCCCGATTGGTGGCGGCGATGACCCGGAAATCGCTGTGCAGGGTGACCGTTCCCCCCACCCGGGTAAATTCATGGGTTTCCAGCACCCGCAGGAGGTCGATCTGCATTTTCATGGAGATGTCGCCGATTTCATCCAGGAACAGGGTCCCGGCATCGGCCATTTCCAGACGGCCTTTTTTGGCGAACTTGGCGTCGGTAAAGGCGCCTTTTTCGTGTCCGAATAATTCGCTCTCCAACAGGTGCTCAGTGAAGGCCCCGCAATTAATGGCGATAAACGGCCCGTAACAGCGGGGGCTTTGGGCATGGATGGCGCGGGCTACCAACTCCTTGCCGGTGCCGGTCTCGCCGGTGATCAGGACCGTGGCATCTGTCTGGGCTACGTCCACGATGGCCTCAAACAACTGCAGCATGGGGGGCGATTGGCCCACCAGGTTTTCAAACCGGGTCATGGTGGCCATGCGTTCCTTGAGGATGAGGTTTTCCATGGCCAAAGTCTGCAGCCGCACCAGTTTGTCGATGGTCAGGCTTAACTCTTCCAGGTCGAAGGGTTTGAGCAGGTAATCATAGGCCCCCAGGCGCATGGCATCCACGGCGTCTTGGATGGCCCCATGGGCCGTCATCATCACCACGGCGATCTCGGGATCATTCTCCTTGAGTTTTTTCAGGAGGGTGAGGCCGTCCATTTCGGGCATCTTGACATCAATGAGCATGATATCGTAGCGGTTTTCCTGGGTCATGGTCAGGGCCGCCTGGCCGTCGGCAGCAGTGTCCACCTCAAACCCGTCCTGCCGGAGCCAACCGCTCAGGGATTCCCGGATACTTGGTTCGTCACCCACCACCAGAATCTTGATCTTTTTATGCGGCAGCACTGTCTCCCCCCGATTTCAACACAGGCAGGCGGATGGTAAAGGTGGTCCCTTCCCCCACAACGCTATCGACTTTGATCAAACCTTTATGATCCCGGATAATACCATAAACCACCGACAACCCCAACCCGACGCCTCCCTTTTTCTTGGTGGTATAGAACGGTTCGAAGATCTGGGAAAAACTCTCTTTGGGTATGCCGACGCCGGTGTCGGTGATGTGGAGTATAACCTCTTTATTGTGATAATTCTTGGTCTGGATGGTGAGGGTGCCGCCCTGCGGCATGGCGTCTTGGGCATTGAGGAAGAGATTGAGGAACGCCTGTTTCATCTGGCCCGGATCAGCACTCACTGCCAGAAGATTCTTGGCGTATTGGCGTTTGATGGTAATTCCCTGTAATCGCATCTGGTATTCGGTCAGGGCCAACGTCTCTTCGAGCAATTGATTTAAGTCGACCACGGTGAATTCCGGTTTGGTCTTGCGGGAGAAGGCCAGGAGGTTGGAAACGGTCTTGCTCACCCGGGAGGTTTCGTTGTAGACCATTTCCAGATAGGTTTTCATGTTTGCCAGGTCTGTGTCACTGGGCTGCCCTTTGTTCAACATCCTCTGCATAAGTTTAATAAAATTCAAGATACCGGTTAAAGGATTGTTGATCTCATGGACGACGCTGGCGGATAGTCGGCCCAGGGAGGTCATCTTATCATCGTGCAGCATACGCGTCCGGTTAATGACTTCCTTGGTGATGTCCCGGGAGAGATCGATGACCCGATACACCCTGCCGTTTTCATCAAAGATGGGGTGACAGACAACATGGATATAGTGCTCCCGGCCATCTTTGGCAAAATGGACATGCGTCGTTGAAGCTGGCTTGCCGTTGGCCACCGCATCTTTCAGGGGGCAGGGGTGATCGGGACTGGAGCACGGTTCCTGCAGGTGATGGGACACCTCGTAACAATGTTTGCCGACCACGTCTTCCTTTTTGAGTCCCACCATATCCAATAAAGCCCGATTGACTTCCACGATCCGGTAATCCAGATCAATGACCATCATCTGGTCAGTGATGCCATCGAGAATGGTTTCCAGGAATTTCTTGCCGGCGATTGTCTTTTTGAGCAAGCGGCGCGTAAACTCTTCGGATTGTTGCAAGGCCTCTTCCAGTTGCCGTTTCGCCGTCACATCTTTAATGACTTCTATGACCCGTTTGCGCCGTCGACCCTCGGGAGGGCACAGGGCCGACATGGTGATCTCGTGGAAAATCTGGCAGCCATCCTGACGGGGATAACGTTGCAGGACACTTTGGGTCTCACACTGTTGAACAACGTGCGGCAAAGGACAGACTAAACCATACTGATCGCAGGGCGCCTCGAATTGGTGAAAGATCTGATAACACGGCCGACCGATCACCTCATCAAGGTTTTTATGAAAACGATTGAGGAAAGTCTGATTCACCTCTTCAACGATATAATCTTCGTTGAGAACCAGCACCGGATCGGGCAGGTGGTCAAAAATGCGCTGGAAGCGGTTGCGCTGATCAGCTAATTTGATTTCGCTTTCCACCCGGAAGCGCAGCCGATCTTCTTCTTTTTTAAATAACTCCCACAGGAGTCGGGATTGGACATGATCAATGACCTGGGTTTGTTCTGGTTTTTTCTGGCGGAGGAGCTCTCGCACTTCGCTATTGCCGGTCAGTTCCAGGATGAGATCAGGGGCAGCCTCGAGAATAGGCAAACAATCTGTAAAGGTCGGAATCCCCATGGTGCGGGCACTGACTACCCCCGGGGCTTCGGGGTCAGGATCGGCGACGCCGATGATCTGCATCCGTCGGCGGCTGCTGTTGCCTCGGGCCGCTTGGGCCAAAACATCCTGACAGGCTTTGCCGCCGCCGATGATGCCGATTTTCATGAGGCCGAGGTCATCGGTAAACCGCAGGCTCCTGGAGACAGAGTTCCAAAAGTCCTCCCACGGCACCGACCGGTCACAATTCAAGACAGAGACGCGAGGGGGGCATAAGGACTGCAAGTTGGCCAAAACTTCGGGAGAACCGGTGGCATCAACCACGATATCGAGGCCCGGCAACTTTACCAGATCGGCCAGATCCTGAAAGACCGGGATATGATAGCGACGGGCGTAACGTATGCCTGGAGCCTGGGGGTCGATATCGGCTACCCCGACCAGACGAAGAGCCTGGTCTTCCCGGCTCGCCGGCACCAAGGCCTCCATAATGGCCATACCGTGCCGACCGGCGCCCACCAAGGCCAGTTGATAAAATTGTTTGTCGGGACTCATACCATGCTCCGGGATACCCTGAGGCTTATGGGCTGCTGCAGGCCTGAACAGGGTCAGGCCATCCTACCTCATCGTACATAAATTCATTTTAGCACGTCTTATTTTTTTGACATAGGTTATTTTCGGCACGGCCCGAGGGGGGGGCCGATTGACAAACCGATGGGTTTTGGTTAGGGTGTATCAGAATGGCCGGAACGCATTAGCAGATGAAATCCGGACTTTGGTCTGAGGAAAGAAGAGGGCACGGACAGAGGAGAAGAGGGCGTGCAAAAAAGAGTGCGGGTGCCCTATATCGTCTATGCCGAATGCATCGGCTGCGGGGTCTGCGTTGAACTCTGCCCCACTGTCTTTCAATTGGACGATCAGGCCGGATATGCCATCGTCATCAACCAGGGCGGCGCCGAGCCCGACATCATTCAAAACGCCATGGATCATTGCCCTACTGCCTGTATCCACTGGGAAGAAGTCTGAACCGGGGTCTGGCAGCATTGCCTTCCTGGCCGCAACAGCCGCGCTGCCGAGGCAAAACAGGCTCTTCATGGGCCCGGGCACGGTTTTTGTGGTTGACAGGCAAGCGCGGCGGACATACCTTATATGTGAACTTTGGTTCAAATAAGAGAACGATGCATGAACGTAGAGTTGCCAGCCCAGACTTGGCCCACAAATCATAGCCCCTAAACGCTGCCCGTCCCGTCGCAGACCACGTCCAACCGGTGATAAACAAATGGGTGCGGCCCCAACAGGCTAACCTTGGCTCAGTTCCCGAGGAGGCTGATGCGGCCAGCCGTTTTCCGGGTCGAAGGGCCCGAGCCGACGCTGCGTTCCAGCCGAAGCGAACAAATTATCTGTTACGAGGTGTTACCCGATGTCAACATCAGACCATGATGCAGAAAAAAACGCCTGTTCCACCTGTGGAGCCGGTGCCACCTGTGGTCATGCCCACAGCCATCAGGGCGGCGAGGAGCACTTTGAAGAAGCCCTGGTGCGGGCGGCCCTGAATCAGATCGGCCGGAAATTGTTGGTCATGAGCGGCAAGGGGGGCGTCGGCAAGAGCAGTGTGGCCGTCAGTCTGGCCCTGACTCTGGCCCGCCAGGGCTTCCAGGTGGGGCTCATGGATGTGGATCTGCATGGCCCCAATGTGCTGCGCATGCTCGGCCTCAGCGGTCCGCTGAATGTGGCAGAGCGCCAGTTGTTTTATACGCCGCCGGGGGTGGCCAACCTCAAAGTAGTCTCCATTGAGGCCTTTATGCCCGACCGGGAGAGCGCCGTGATCTGGCGGGGGCCGTTGAAACACTCGGCCATCCGGCAGTTTATCTCAGATATTGACTGGGGCCGCCTGGATTACCTGGTCATCGACGCCCCGCCGGGTACCGGCGATGAACCGCTGTCGGTGGTCCAGACCATCCCCGAAGTGGAGGCCGTGATCGTCACCACGCCCCAAGAGATCTCCTTGGCGGATGTCCGCAAATCCATTGACTTTTGCTGGAAGACCAATATGCGGATCGTCGGTCTGCTGGAAAATATGGGCCGCCTGATCTGCCCGGATTGCGGCAAAGAGATCCCGTTGTTTTCCACCGGCGGCGGCCAGCGTCTGGCTACGCTCACCAAAGTCCCCTACCTGGGATCCCTGCCCTTTGATCCCAAGGTCCTGGAGAGCGCCGATGCCGGCCAGCTCAGCCTCCTGCAACCCGAGGACAGCCCCTTCCTGCAACACCTGGCGGAGGTCGCCAAGACCATCGTGGCCATGGCGCCACCGCGGCTGGCGGCCAGCGTCTCTTAACAGCGGGGCAACAAGACGAAGCATAGTGAGGGGTCAGGGACCCAACCTTGGCCCCTTTTTGCCCCCCCATCTGCCCTCGATTTTTTGGGGGGCGAATACAGAAAAACCGGTTTTTGCGCCAAAATCCGCAGCTTACTCTTAAAACCTCCCTATCTTTGCACTTTTTTTCGAGGTCAGAAGCGCCCGCCGGCCACTGCCCGCGGAAAAAGCTATGGTCAGGGCAATTATTTTAGTAAAATAGGATGGAAACTTTTATGGTTGTGAATAGAGGGGGCAAACTATGCAGCCGACTGGCACCCAAGGAGTCATCAGGGCCGCGCAACCTCCTGATCTGCCGCAAGTTATGGAGGTCGAGCGCCTCTGTTTTTCCCGGCAATGGAATGAAAACCAGTTTCGGCCGGCTTTTCAGGACCTTTTTCTGGTCTACGAAGAAGACGGCAAAATCCTGGGGTTTATTATTGTCTGCTCCTGTGAGGTGGCCAGAAGGGCGGTGATCATGCGCGTCGCGGTCCACCCGCAGGCGCAAGGGCAAGGGATTGCCTCCCGTCTGATGGCCCAGGCCCTGGCCATCCTCCGTGACCGGAAGATTCGCACCGTCGAGCTGGATGTGGAGATTCCCAAGATTGATGCCAAGAGACTCTATGAAAAATTCGGATTTAAGACCCTGAAGATCGTCCATGAGGACGCTGATTACGAAAACGAGGCCTTCTATCTTATGCAGCTGCGGTTTGCCTGAGACGTCGGACCGGCCCGGCTGAACCCACCGCAGCCACTGGGCTCAGGATTCCCGGCGTTCCGGCGTAAGGCGGTGTTTTTTGAGAAGGGTAGAGAAATTGGACCGCTGCATGCCGACCCGGCGGGCCGCCAGGGTGATATTCTGGTCGGCCGCACTCAGGGCTTTCACCAGGAAGGCTTTTTCCAGTTGGCCGTAGGTTTCTGTCAACAGCCTTTTTTTGGCTTCCTTAAGTTCCTGCAGGGTCTGGGGGATGGTGTCGTGGCGCCAGCCTTTGCGGTCCAGATGTTCCAGCAGATCAATGGTATCCAGGACGGGATGGTCCACCATGATGACCAGGCGTTCCACCAGGTTTTTCAATTGGCGGACGTTGCCCGGCCAGGAATGGCCAGCGAGCATTTCCAGGGCGGCGGGCGTGAAGCCTTCCAACGGTTTGCCGATTTTGCGGCTGAAATGCCGGAGGAAATGATAGGCCAGCCGGGGAATGTCGTCCTGGCGGGCCCGCAGCGGCGGCAGGTAGATGGGAAAGACATTGAGCCGGTAGTATAAATCGTCCCGGAAGGCGCCCTCCTGCACCATGACTCTCAGATCCCGGCTGGTGGCCGCCAGCACCCGGGCATCGGTCTTCTTCACCTGGCTGGCCCCCACCGGTTTATAATCGTGGGTTTCCAGCACCCGCAGCAGTTTTCCCTGGATTTCCAGACTGAGGTTGGCAACCTCGTCCAAAAAAAGGGTCCCCCGGTGGGCCACCTCGAAGATGCCGGGCTTATCCCGGCTGGCCCCGGTGAACGCCCCCTTGACGTGGCCGAAGAGTTCACTTTCCAAGAGGGTAGGGGAGAGGGTGCTGCAATCAATGGGCACGAATTGATGGCCCGCCCGGCGGCTGTAGGTGTGGATGGCCCGGGCAAACAATTCTTTGCCGGTGCCGGGCTCGCCGCAGATCAGGACGGTGGTATCGGTGGGTGCGACCTTGCTGATCTCCATAAAAATCTTCTGCATGGCCGCATTTTCGCCGATGATATTGGAAAAACCGTAGGTTTCCACCAGTTGTTGGCGCAGGGCCTGGTTTTCCTCGACCAGGCGCTTTTTTTCCACTGCTTTGGCCACGGTGATGAGCAGTTCGTCGTCGGTGAAGGGTTTGGCCAGATAATCGAACGCCCCGGCTTTCATGGCCGCCACGGCATTTTCCACCGTGGAAAAGGCGGTCATAATAATGGCATAGGGGCTGAGGCGTTCGTGCTGTATAATCCGGAGGATCTCCATGCCCTCCACGTCGGGCAGTTTGAAATCCAACAGGGCCACGTCGTAGTCCCCGGTGCGCAACTTTTCTAATCCGGCGCGCCCCGTCTGGCAGACCTCCACCTGGTAGTCCTGTTCCTCCAGGACCAGGCGGCAGACCAGACCGATGACCGGTTCATCGTCAATAATGAGAATCTGTCCCACTGGCATTAGAAGCCCGACCTCGGCGCCAGAGTCGGCCCGGCAGCAGCAGGTATGGTGACGGTAACGCGGGTGCCCCGACCTGGCTCGCTCTCAATCTGAATATCTCCCCCATGATCCTGGATAAAGCCCCGGCTGACGGTTAACCCCAGGCCGGTGCTGCGGGGTTTGGTGGAAAAAAAGGGTTCAAAGAGGCGATCCAGATGTTCGGGCGGAATGCCGCCGCCGTCATCCGCCACCGTAACGACGGCTGCCTGTTGCACCTGATCCCAGTGGCTGCTGAGGGCCACTTCACCTTTGGCCGAGACCGCTTCCAGGGCATTGAGGAGCAGGTGGACAAAAACCTGCTGGAGTTGGCCGATATCAACGAAAAGATCAGGCAGATGGGGGTCCAACTCCGGGCGCAGGCGGACGTTGCGGCGGCGAAACTCGTTTTCCAGTAATTGCAGGACTTTATTAAGGATGGCATTGAGGTTGGCAACGATCCTTTTCGGCTCCTTGCTGCGGGCCAGTTCCAGTAGTTCCTGGATCAGGGCCTTGCAGCGTTTGGTCTCCTGGATAATAACACTCAGACCCTCGTGCAGCGGTCCATGGGCCGGTACTTTTTTCAGGAGGTTGCTGCTGAAGAGTAAGATACTGGCCAGAGGGTTGTTCAGTTCATGGGCGACGCCGGCGGCCAGCCGTCCCAGGGCCGTCAGCCGTTCGGTCTCCTGCGCCAACCGATCGAACTCTTGTTTTTGCTTATGGATAAGCCAGATTTTGGACAGGGCACAGGTACCCTGTTGGCTGAGATCCTCGAGATAATCCATGACAGACGGGGGGAAATCCTGGCGGCGGTCAAACAGGAGACCGAGGAAGCCCCACCACTCTTCCTGTCCGCCCAAGGGAAGCCAGACCAGGGTCGCCACAGCTTGCCACTCGTCCCCGCTGTTAGGAAAAAGCGATGCCAAGGCCGGCTGCTGGATGACGACCACCTGTTGATGTTCAGGCCGGAGGGAGGCTTGGTCCGATGCCGGGGCCAATATCTCCTGGAATTTTTCCCCCCAGCCCCAGGTCTCGGTCAAGAAAGGGGCGTTTCCTTGGGAGTGGAAAAGCTGCAACACCGCCCCGGCGGCCTCCAGGGCCTGAGCCAGGTGTTCCACCAGGAGAGCAGCGATCTCCTCGGCCCGTTTACTGGCATGCAAACGTCGCAGAATCTCCCGAAAGGTTAACTCCAAACCTGGCATGGCGGGGGTGTCTCTCAATCTTCTCCTAGCGGTGACGCAGCAGACCCCATCCCGGCGCCGCGCCTCTTTTTATCTGATTATAATCAGTCGGAAAAAATCTGAAAAGCAAATTGTCCGGCCCTGAAGCCGACTTGACCGATTTTACTTGGCCAAAGACCGGTAATGGAGGAATGTCAGGCAGGGACAGGGGCTCACCGGCGGGGCCTCACCCAAACTTTGGCCCACGCACCGGCCTCCCGGAGGAGAAATTTGCTCAGGCGCAGAAGGCGGCGCCGGCGCCAATAATCCTGGAGCAGACCGGGGGCCGGTAAGGGCTGGAATTCCAACTGCCGGGGGCCAAAAGTTTGGGCAAAGAGATAACGGACCCGGGGCATGTGCAGGGTGTCGGTGACGACGCCAACGCGTTTTAAGCCATGCCGCGCCAACAGCAGGGCGGTATAGTGGGCCGATTCGGCGGTATTGCGGCTCTGTTCCTCCGGCAGGAGCCGGTCGGCCAGATTCCTGGCCGCGGCCTCGCCCCACTGGGCCGCAGCTTCCCGGACAGCCCAGGCGCCCATGGCCCTGGCCTCGCTCACCGGCAATCCCGGCTGTCGACCGCCGGTGATGACCACATAACTTTCGGGGTAGGCCTCGATCACCAGGGGCAGGGCATAGTGCAGGCGGAAGCGGGCCACCCGCCCCGGGTAGCCGTCTTGGCCGATACGCGCCCCTAAGATAACCACCGCATCCATAGGATTGTTCCGTTCCCGGGTTGGGCACTAAGAGGAAAGAGGGAAAAGAGAACAGGAAAAAACCTCTTGCTTTGAGTCCTATTTGATCAATTTCGCGAAAATCTCGTTCACCGTTCGGACCGCCACGGCATCAGCCGGCAGGGTGATCGTGGGTTTGCCCAAGCCGTCGTATTCGGCGATCAAGGGATCTTCCGGAATAACTCCCACCAGGGGCAGCCCCCAATTGTGAATTTCCTCCTGGCTCCGGGGCGGGATGCCGTTGGTCACCCGGTTAACGATGAGGGCGGCTTCACCCACGACGATTTTCAAGCTCTTGGCCACTTCATGGACCCGCCGGGCCGCCTGGATGCCCCGAAAAGAGGGGTCGCTGACGATGAGCAGCAGATCCACGTCTTTGGTGGTGAGCCGGCTCAAGTGCTCCATGCCGGCCTCATTATCCATAACGATATACGGGTAATTTTTGGATAAGACTTCCATGTAATGGCTGATCAGGTTATTGGCGGCACAGTAGCAACCGGCACCTTCGGGTTGGCCCATGCAGATCAGATCAAAACCCTCAGCCTCCACCAGGCATTGATTGATGCGAAATTCCACCAACTGATCTTTGGTCATGTCCACCCGGCCGCCGCCGGCTTTCACCTCTTCCCGGGCCTGGCCTACGGTCATCTCCACGGAGACACCCAGGACTTCATTGAGGTTGCTGTTGGCGTCGGCGTCAACGGCCAGGACCGGCTTCTTGCCGTGTTCAATCAGATAACGGACGGCCAGGCCGGCCAGCGTCGTCTTGCCGGTACCGCCCTTCCCGGCCATGGCAATAAGATAAGACAAGGTTGATACCTCCAGATATCTTTTTCTCGTGCAGTGTGCTTAAGTTTGCTAAAATATAAAGAGTAAAAGGTCAAGGGTCAAGGGTCAAAGGGAACAGACCGGACTGACAGGCTTATTTCTGGGCTCTGCCATGGGCCCCAGGGGAGGAAATATGCGGCTGCAGATCAATGCCTCGATCCTGGAAATCATCGAAGGCGATATCACGCAACAGGACACCGAAGCCATCGTCAACGCTGCCAACGAGCAGCTGCGGGTCGGTGGCGGCGTCGATGGTGCCATCAACCGGGCCGGCGGTCCGGCCATCCAGGCCGAGGCCCGCCAGATCGGCTACTGTCCCACCGGCCAGGCCGTGATCACCACCGGCGGCAACCTCAAGGCCAAGTATGTCATCCATACCGTCGGCCCCATCTACCGGGGCGGCGCCAGCGGCGAACCCGAACTGCTGGCCTCCTGTTATCGGGAAAGTCTGAAATTGGCTTCCACCCGGGGCATCAAAAGCCTGGCCTTTCCATCCATCTCCACCGGCGTCTATGGCTACCCCATGGCCGAGGCCGCCCACATCGCCCTCAAGACCGTGAAGGAGTATCTAGAGGAACATCCGGAGATCACATTGGTGCGCTTCGTCCTCTTCGGCCAGCCCGCGTACGAGATCTACGCCAAAGAACTGGAGGGATTGCGTACATAGAGGTTGGACAGTAAAAACCTCGTGGAACAGCTATTCTTCCAGAAACGCGCTTTTTCCTCATCTATCTCCGTCTTTATGCCAGTTGACGCTGCCGCAGTCAAACGGCCCGAAAAAAATTGTCGCCACGGCAGGGATATTTTGTATAGAATGAATCGTTGACAAAATCGGTCCGCTTTCCGCGGCGCCGTTCTTGCCTCTCCCAAGAAACCCTTGCGCCTGTAGCTCAGTGGGATAGAGCAACGGACTTCTAATCCGTAGGTCGCAGGTTCGAATCCTGCCAGGCGCGCCAGGGCTTTTGGGGGAAAGAACGAACGAACCCGAATGGTTCCTCCGATCGCTGACTTTCCATTCCGAAAAACGAAGCCTAACCGAAAAGGAGAACATCATGCAACGATCCTTATGGAAA
>CALGOE010000268.1 GCA_937958145.1 uncultured Desulfobacca sp. | reverse complement strand
ATACAGGGTGGGCGGTACGGCCAGGTAAAAGAGGCGGTTGCCGCCGGTGCCGAGGCGGGCGTCCATTTCCTCTAAAAAGTGGCGCAATTGCTGAAAAGATGTCTGTGAGTCATAATCCAGGGCAAAATAGGTCAAGCCCTTGGCAAACTCCTGCCATGGCTGGGGGGCGTAGTTCTTTTGGGAAGCAATGGCAGCGTGCATTTTGTTGAGAAATTCCTCCCGTTGCCAAGGGGTGCGGGCTACGCCGACGATGCTGCAGGGTTGCGGCCAGGCCTGGCTCAGAAACAGATTATACAAGGCTGGCATTAATTTGCGGGCGGTCAAGTCACCCGAGGCGCCGAAGATGACGATGGTGCAGGGATCCAGGGCGCCCGTGAAGAGACAGGCTTGGGCTGAGAGCCCCAGATCAGGAGCCGTCCCGCCGACAATGGCCTCGGTTGGCTGGCTGAAAGGGTTGTGGGGTCCACTCATGGGGAAACTCCTTGACGCCGGGAGCCACTGGGCTGTTGGCAGCACAGGTTACTAGTCCGGCTTGGTTGGATTCTGCCACTGGGTATGGAAACGGCCGGGCCGATCCAGCCGTTCATAAGTATGCGCGCCGAAAAAGTCTCGCTGCGCCTGGATGAGATTGGCCGGGAGCCGGTCCCGGCGGTAGGCGTCGAAATAGCTCAGCGAGGCGGCCAGGGCGGGGGTAGGGAAGCCTTGGCGCGCGGCGGCGGCCACCACTGCCCGCAGGTCCGGTTGCGCCGTGAGCGGAGTCTGGCGCAGATTGGGTGCCAGGAGGAGATTGGCCAGCTCCGGGTCGCGGCCATGGGCAACCCGGATGGCGGGCTGGCGGCAGCGGGCTTTCCGGCTGCGGCCCGGGGGAAGTCTTTGGTCTTCCCTGTCGTTCGATTCTACAGGGCCATGGCACAGCCGGGTTCTGCGATTTCAGGGCCAGATTCCGGCCCATGGTGGCCCGGCCGATGAGACCGAGGTCACTGTGCGGTGCTGAAACGTCCATAGGGTTTTTCCTCAACCGCGCTGCCACAAGTAACAGGCCTGTTGTCAACAGTCCTGATGCAGATGGGCCTTTTGGTACCTGAGGGAAACATTACCTCTGATCTCGGTCAGAACAGTGCTGAAAGATTGGGCGCAGGGGCTTTTGTCTCTCTTGCCACCCTGTGAAGCTTTGGACCGACGGAACGTTTTTTATATTCTAACCATTGGTAAAAATATCTCCAAGGCGCTCATCAAAAAAACTTGTGGAGGGGAAGCGATCGGGCGGCAAGGACGAAATTTCACTATAGAGACCCAAATCCCTGCCGGCGCTAAATATATTTTTTCTTTCCTTGACTTTCCTTAATATTGTTGTATACTGATATCAGTTTAGCATGTCAGACGTCGTTCAGGTCGCAAGTCCTGAAGCAGGATCGGAGGGTGTGCCTACACTCTTCGATTTTTTTTTGCCTGACGGCTTGGCCGCCTGCTTTTGGAGTAGGGTATTTTTTAAGAAGGATGTTTTAGGAGGTTGTATCATGAAGGAAACTGGTACGGTAAAGTGGTTTAATGATTCCAAAGGGTTCGGCTTTATCAGCCGGGAGAATGGGCCCGATGTATTTGTGCATCACAGCGCCATTCAGTCCGATGGCTATCGCTCTCTGTCAGAGAATCAAACCGTGGAGTTTGAAGTAGTCCAAGGTCCCAAAGGGGCCCAGGCCCAGAACGTTGTCATTCGTTAGTCAGCCCCAGGCGGTGGTGGGAATCTGGACGTTTCCGGACGATTCCTTTCCCGCCGCCCGCCTCCCCGCACGACTAGAGGGAGTTATTATGAGTATGAAATTATACGTGGGCAATCTGTCCTTCGATACGACCGAAGAACAGTTGACCACGCTCTTTTCCGAGGCCGGATATGTGACCTCGGCCAAAATTATTACTGACCGCCATACCGGTCAACCCCGTGGCTTTGGTTTTGTGGAAATGGAGACCAAAGCAGCCGGCCAAAAGGCCATTTCCATGTTGAATGGTCGGACCGTTGATGGCCGTCCCCTCTCCGTGAATGAAGCCAAACCCCAGAATAAGGGGGGCTTTGGCGGCGGGCGCCGGGGCGGTTATCGTTAAGAGTCAAGTGCAGACGGCCGGTATCAGGCTCTTGTCACTGCCGGTCCCCTGAAATTTAGCACAACACCAGGCGACCGCAAGGGTCGCCTTTCTGTTCGCCCATCAACAGGTCCGAGATGAGCTGGTCGCCGTCGGGTGCAGGCCAGAAACGGCGGTTGGTGCCCGGCTTCGGCGGCATTGTGGCGGTAACGGAGAAAAGTATGCACCAATCTGAAGCAGAACCGGAGCAGACCGGCAGCGGCCTGGATCCTCAAGCCACCGTCCCCATTGATCCCCTCAGATTCTTTCAATACGCCACCACGAGCGATGAGCGCTGGCGGGAGTTGATCGGCCTGACCGTTCAGCATTGCATCTTTGGCCGGGGAACCATCAGGAAAATAGAGGGGGAGTACCTGTATGTGGACCTGCCGGAGCGGCAGGGGAAAAAGCAGCTCACCGAATTCGGGCTGGACTCTTTCCGGCGCGGGTTCTTCTCTGATCTGCAGATTCAACCTGCCCTGCTGGAAAAAATCATGACCGCGGCGGCAGCACCGGCAGAACCGCCGCCCCTGGTAGCCTCAACAGCCGCCGCCCCCAGGGAGCCGGCGAAAAGGACCAGGAAAAGCACGCCGGGAACCAAGGCTGCGAAAAAGAGTGAGTCTTAGGAAGCCCGGCGGCGAGGCCGGTTGCCGGACAGAGACAGGAAAAAGATTCGGCCGACACTGGCCCATAAAAAGTTAATCATTTGAATAGATATGGGGATTTATGTCCCCAACCCATCAGTAAGGAATACCATGCAATTTAACCTCTTTGATTTTCACCCCCTGGTGGCCGCCGGAGTAACCGCAGCCCGCTATGTAACCCCCACCCCCATCCAGGCCAAAGCCATGCCTCTAATCATGCAGGGCTTGGACATCATTGGCCTGGCGCAGACCGGCACCGGCAAGACCGCGGCCTTTGTGCTGCCGATCCTGCAGCGTCTGCTGCATGGTCCCCGCCATCACGTCAGGGCCCTGATTCTGGCCCCCACCCGTGAGCTGGCCGAACAGACTTACGAAACCGTACGGCTCCTGGGGGGCCGGACCGGACTGCGGAGCGTCACCGTT
>CALGOE010000267.1 GCA_937958145.1 uncultured Desulfobacca sp. | reverse complement strand
TGATGACGTGCAACTGTCGAATGTGGTTGCTCCGGTGCCGATTCCGGCTGGTGTTGTCCTGTTGGGTTCCGGCCTCTTAGCCCTGGTCGGCTTGCGTCGCCAGTTCTCCTAACCTCGCCTGCCGGGAACAAGGGCGGCGGTTGCCGCCGTTGTTTTTTGCCCTCGGGCCATGCCATTTCCCATTGCCATCTTCCCTTATGCACCGGCCGGCCGTCCTGGTTGGCGTCATATTTTTCCTTGGTACTCTTCCCGGTTTCCATTACAATGAATTGATATTAGTTGCCACAGAAGCGGGGAGTTATGATGGGAGAGACCTCGGCCTGCCAAGTCTGCCATGCCATCCCCGGCCGCCTGCGCCTGAAAGTTCCGGCCATTTATCGCCGGGAGGAAGAGGCCGCCAGCCTGGCCCACTGGCTGACGCTTCAGGAGTCGATCTCGGCGGCATCGGCACAGCCGGTGACCGGCAGCCTGGTAATCTCGTATCGGGGTGAGGTCAGTCTGCCGGCCCTGTTGGCGCTGGTAGCCGAAGGCGTGCGGCAGCTCCCTGACCTCCTGGCGGCCACCCCGCCCTGGTCCGCCCGCCTGGAGGAAGTGCGGCTGGAACAAAATGACCGGCTGGCCTGGGGCATCCGCAAACTGGCGGCCCTCACCGGGTTCCTGGGGCTCAATCTCTTCAAATCACTGGTCTGGGGCGCGCCTTTCAGTCCGGCCGTGTTGACCGTCGGCGCCGTGGTGGCGTCGTTGCCGCTTTGGTCCCGGACCCTGGCCGATATCAGCAATTATCGGTTGGTGGGCTTGAATCCCCTCCTGTCCACCGCCTCGGTCCTGGCCATTGCCACCGGCGAGGCCATGACGGCCCTGGAGGTAATCTGGATCCTGGACATCGGCGAGGTTTTGGAAGAATACGTCGCCGATCGGTCCCGCCGGGCCATCCGGGACATCCTCCAGGTCTGTGCCAAAAACACCGTGGTCTTGACTGACGGCAGGGAAGTGGAGATGCCTGTCCAGCAGGTTCAGGTCGGGGATGTGGTGGTGGTTCGGGCCATGGAAAAGGTCCCCGTGGACGGTATCGTCGTGGCGGGAGAGGCCCTGGTGGATCAGGCCCATTTCACCGGCTGCAGTGAACCGGAACTGCGCCGGGAAGGGGATCCCGTCTATGCCGGCACCATTGTGCAGGACGGCAGGATTCAGATCAGGGCCGAGAAGGTCGGGGAAGCCACCTATCTGAACCAGATCATCTTCCTGGTGGAGCGCTCCCTGCTCTTGCGGCCCCAGGCCGAGAAGCAGGCGGAGCTGCTGGCGGTGCGGCTCTCCCGGCTGGGAGTGGCGGCCACCTTCCTGGCTCTGGTCCTGACCCAGGATCTGGCCAAGGTCTTTGCCGTGCTCCTGGTCATGGCCTGTCCCTGCGCTACTATTCTGGCGGCGGCGACGGCGGTCTCGGCCTCCCTGGCCAACGCCGCCGACCATCTGGTGCTCATTAAAGGGGGGCTTTACTTAGAGCGCTTCGGTGCCACCGATTGCCTCTGTTTTGACAAGACCGGCACCATTACCACCGGCGTGCCCGAGGTGAGGCAGGTCGCCTGGCATGCTAGCCTCACCGACTACGCCGAAGTTTTGACCCTGGCGGCGGTGGCGGAGTACCGCAACCCCCATCCCCTGGCCCGGGCTGTGGTCAAGAAGGCCGAGGAAGAAGGGCTGGTGCTGGCCAACGATGCGGTCAGCGAAACCATTCTAGGCCGGGGGGTGCGCACGGTCTGGGGGCTGAACACGATCCTGGTGGGCAGCCATGCCTTCTTCCTGGAAGAGGGGATTCCGACCGCGGCCTTTGCGGCCCAGGCCCAGGACATGGCCGGCAGCGGCCTGTCGGTGCTCTATGTGGCGAAGAATCAGCGGCTCCTCGGTTTGATCGGTCTGGCCGCAGCGGTGCGGCCCGAATTACCCCAAGTCTTGGCCTGGCTGCGCCAGGACGGCGTCAAGGAAATCCACCTGGTCAGCGGCGATGTCCCGGCGCTGGTCCAGCGCCTGGCCCGGGAGCATGGTTTTGACGGCTTTGGCGCCGCCTTGCTGCCCGAGGAGAAGGCCGCCTATGTTACCGCCCTGACGGATCAGGGGTATAGGGTGGCCTTTGTGGGCGACGGTGTCAATGACGCGCCGGCCTTGGCCAAGGCCGAAGTGGGGGTGGCCATGGGCGCCGGCGGCTCCGAAACCGCCATTGCCACTGCCGATATCGCCCTGGTGGATGACGATCTCCGTCGCCTCATCTATCTCCGGCAGTTGAGTTGCCAGACCTTGGGGATCATTCAACAGAATTTCTTGCTGGCCTTGGCCACCGACCTCCTGGGGGCCGGGCTGGCCCTCACCGGCCGCCTCACCCCGATGGTGGGCGGCGTGATGCACGTCGGCCACGCCGCCCTGATTTCGGCCAATTCCGGTCGGCTGCTGAGTTGGCAGCCGACCATCGGTCCCTAACCCGACCCGCCCTCCCTGCAAGAAAGGACAGGCCTGATGGATGAGACGTTGATTATTGCCCGGTCAGAAGGAGATATCGGCCTCCTGCCCAAGATGGCCAATCGTCACGGTCTTATTGCCGGAGCCACGGGCACCGGCAAGACGGTAACCCTCCGGGTCCTGGCCGAGGCCTTCAGCCGCATCGGTGTGCCGGTTTTTCTGGCCGACATCAAAGGCGACCTCTCGGGCCTCTGCCAACCCGGAGGTGACAACCCGAAGGTGGTGGAGCGGGTCAAGACCCTAGGTTTGTCTGATTTCTCCTATCAGGCCTACCCGGTAACCTTCTGGGATGTCTACGGTCTGCAGGGGCATCCGGTGCGGACCACCGTGTCGGAAATGGGTCCCTTGCTGCTCTCCCGTCTGCTGAATTTGAATGAGACCCAAAGCGGCGTCCTCACCCTGGTCTTTAAGCTGGCCGATGACAACGGCCTCTTGCTTCTGGACCTTAAAGACCTGCGGGCCATGCTGCAGTACGTCGGCGATAATGCCGAGCAGGTGCGCACCCAATACGGCAATGTCTCGGCCGCCAGCATCGGTGCCATCCAACGCAATCTTTTGGCCCTGGAGCACGAGGGCGGCGAGGCCTTCTTCGGCGAACCGGCCCTGAATCTGGCCGACTTTCTCCAGACCTCCGCCCAAGGGCGGGGCATGATCAATATCCTGAGCGCCGATCGGCTCATCAATGCGCCCAAGGTCTACGCCACCCTGCTCCTGTGGCTGTTATCGGAACTGTTCGAGGCCATGCCCGAGGTGGGCGATCCCCCCAAACCCACGGGCATTTTCTTCTTTGATGAAGCCCACCTGCTTTTTACCGATGCCCCCAAGGCCCTGTTGGCAAAGATCGAACAGGTGGTGCGGCTCATCCGCTCCAAAGGCATCGGCGTTTATTTTGTAACCCAGAATCCCCTGGATCTGCCCGAAACGGTGCTGGGTCAGTTAGGTCATCGGGTGCAGCATGCCCTGCGGGCCTTTACCCCCAAAGAGCAGAAAGCCGTCCGGGCCGCGGCCGAGACCTTCCGGCCCAACCCCAAGCTGGACGTTGTCCAGGCCATTACCGAACTGGGCGTCGGCGAAGCCCTGGTCTCGGTTTTGGATGCCAAGGGTCGGCCGACGCCCGTGGAGCGGGCCTGGATCCTGCCGCCCCAAAGTCGCCTGACCCCCTTGGATTCGGCGGCGCGCCAGCAGGTGGTGCGTGGTTCCATCCTCTACGGCCACTATGAAAAGGTCATTGACCGCCAGAGCGCCTATGAAATCCTGCAAAGCCGGGCCGCGACCGCTGCAGCCCCGACGCCACCGCCGCCACGGGAGCGCGGCCGCAGCGCGGCTGAAAATATCTTCACTTCTGTGGCCAAAAGCGCCGCCCGGTCCATCGGCACCCAGATCGGCCGGGAAATCTCCCGGGGGGTCCTGGGCACCCTGTTCGGTTGGGGCCGCCGCCGCTGAGGCGTTTCTAGCTGCCGGTTGCTGGCCGGAGTTTGTTCACAAGGGCAGGACCGGGCAGGTCAAGAAAAAAGTCCTCTGGGGGGAAGCGGCCTGGGAAAAAGGGCACCTGTCGCCATCCCGCCAGTCTCCACCCTTTTTCTGGCAGCCTCACTATGTTTCAGGGCTTGCTTTTGACATGATCAGGGAATAAACGATGTCAACCAGGAAAAAAGTTTTTCTCGCCGGCATCGCCGCCCTCATCCTGGCCGCCCTGGGTCTTGGGGTCTTGTCCCAGTGGTGGCGGGCGCTGCCTGACGGCCTCCTGTTGGCCAGCGGTCGCATTGAAGGCGACGAGGTGGTCATTGCTCCCAAGGTTGCCGGTCGGGTGCTGACGGTGGCCAAGTATCGGGGCGACCCGGTGGCTGCCGGGGAAGTCCTGGTGCGCTTGTCCTCTGAGCAGATCCAGGCGCAGTTGGACCGGGCCCGGGAACAGGAACGCTATTGGCAGGAACGGGTCCAACAGGCCCGCATCGACCTGGACTACACAGCCCGCCAGGTGACCACCGAGATTGCCGCGGCCGAGGCCCGGTTGGCTGCGGCCCAGGCCCGGGTTCAGGAAACGGAGGCCGATGTGGTACGGAGCCGCCAGGATTATCAGCGCTACGAGGCCCTTCGGGCCCGGCGGGTTATCCCCCAGCAGAAGCTGGATGAGGCCACCGCCATCTTTAAGGCGGCGTCAGCCCGGCAGGAGGCGGCCGGTCAAGAGTTGGCCCAGGCTGCGGCTCTGCTCCAGCAGGCCCGCCTGCTGCCGCGGACCGTGGCTTTAAAACGGCAGGAAATGCAGGGTGCCCAAGCCAATCTGGCGGCGGCCCAGGCTGCAGTCCGGGAGGCGGAGGCCAATCTGGACGACACCATTATTTTGGCCCCTGCCGACGGAGTGCTTCTGACCCGGCAGGTGGAACCGGGCGAAATCGTCAATGCCGGCACCCCGCTCTTTACCATGGTGAATCTGCAGCAGTTGTATCTCAAAGTCTTTATCAATGAACCGGATATCGGCAAGATCCGTTTGGGGCAGGAAGCCCGCATCTATGTGGATGCCTTTCCGGATCGCTTTTTCCCGGCCACGGTCTCCCGGGTATCCCCCCGGGCCGAATTTACCCCGAAGTATGTGGAGACTCGGGAAGAACGGGTCAATCTGGTCTTTGCCGTGGAGCTGCGGGCTGACAACCCGGAAGGCTATTTGAAACCGGGCATGCCGGCGGAGGCCTTGCTGCGCTGGAAGGACACCGTGCCATGGCAGCGTCCCCGCTGAGCGGGCCACCCATCATTGAGCTTGAGCAGGTAACCAAATTCTATCGCCAGACTCCGGCTGTCCAAGACGTCTCGTTTGTTGTGCAGCCCGGCGAGGTCTTCGGGCTATTGGGGCCCGACGGGGCCGGCAAATCCACCCTCATGCAGATCATGGCCGGGGTCTTGCGCCCCAGCCATGGCCGGGTCCGGGTAGCCGGCGTGGACGTCACCTCGGACCCCGAAGCCATCAAAAGCCGCATCGGTTATATGCCCCAGGGGCTGGGGCTCAATCTCTACGACGCCCTCAGCGTAGCCGAGAATATCCATTTTTTCGGAAAGTTGCGGGAAGTGCCAGCCGACGTCTATCAACGCCATAAAGACGAACTCCTGGCCACCACCCAGCTGGCCCCTTTCGTGGATCGCCCGGCCGGGCAGCTCTCCGGCGGCATGCGCCAGAAGCTGGCTTTATGCTGCACCCTCATCCATCTCCCCCAGATCATCTTCCTGGATGAACCCACCACCGGCGTGGATCCCATTTCCCGGCGGGATTTCTGGCTCATCATCAACCGCTTGGTGGTGGCCGAGGGGGCCACGGTGATTATGACCACATCCTATCTGGACGAAGCGGAGCGCTGCCACCGGGTGGCCCTGCTGCACAAAGGCCGTATCATCGCCCAAGGGGAGACTGCCGTGCTCCAGGCCGAGGCCGGCGGCGACGCCCAGGGCCGGGTCTGTTCTTTGGAAGAGGTCTTCATCCGGGCCATGGTCCAGGAGACCGCCGTGACCATCCCGGATCCCGTCTCCTTCTGCACCCTGCCGGGATCCGAGCCCATGATCCAAGTGGAGGCATTGACCAAAAAGTTCGGCGCCTTCACTGCCGTGGATCGGGTCAGTTTTACCATTTATCAGGGGGAGATATTCGGTTTTCTGGGGCCCAATGGCGCCGGCAAGACCACGGTGATCAAAATGCTCACCGGCATCCTCAAACCCACGAGCGGCCGGGGCTGTATCGCCGGATTGCCCATCGGCCGGGACGGCAGCCGCATCAAGGCACACCTGGGTTATATGTCCCAAAAATTTTCCCTGTACCGCGATCTTTCCGTGGCCGAAAACATCCGTCTTTACGGCCGGGTCTATGGCATGTCCCGGGCTGATTTGGCAGCCCGCCTGCCGGAAATCCTGGCCCTGGCCGATCTCGTCGGCCAGGAAGACCGGCTGGCCGGCGATCTGCCTTTAGGCATCCGCCAGCGTCTGGCCCTGGGCTGCGCCATTTTGCATCGCCCAAATGTCATTTTTCTGGATGAACCCACGTCCGGGGTAGATCCCATTGCCCGGCGGCAGTTCTGGGAGCTGATCTGCTCCCTGGCCAGCCAGGGGGTGACCATCATGGTGTCCACCCATTATATGGATGAGGCCCAGTACTGCCAGCGCCTGGCCTTCGTCCATCAGGGCCGGATTGTGGGTTTGGGCCCGCCGGAGGAATTGCGCCAACAGGCCGAGGCGGCCAGCGGCCAGCACCTGGAGATTGTCAGCCCCCAGTTCGGCCAGGTTTTTCAGGCCCTGCGCCAACATTACCCCCGGGCCTTTTTGCATGGCAGCCGCATCCATATCCCCACCAAAACGCCGGACCAGGATCGGCAACAGATCACCGACCGGCTGGAGGGCGTCGGCTTGCCGGTGACAGCCATAACCATCACCTCTTTAACCATGGAAGACACCTTTATTTATTTTATCCAGGAGCAGCAGCATGTTCCTTAGTCGCCGCCTCCTGGCCGTCGCCGACAAGGAATTGAAGGAAATCCTGCGGGATAAGCTCTATATTTCCCTGGCCTTCGGCGTGCCCCTGCTCCTTTTCATTCTGTTCGGCTTTGGGCTGACCCTGGACGTCAATAACATTCCGTTTGCGGTCATCGACCAGAACCGCTCGCCCCTGTCCCGGGCCTTCACTGACCGCCTGGCCCACTCCCGCTATTTCGCCTTCCAGGGTTATGTGGCCGCTGAAAAGGAGCTGTACGCCGGCCTGGTGGACAGCCATATCCGCTTGGGCCTTATCATCCCGCCCAACTTCGATCGGACCCTGGCCAGCGGTCAGGCCAGCGACCTCCAGGCCCTGATTGACGGCGCCTTTCCTGACCGGGCGGCGGCGATTTTAAGTTATCTGGACATCATCCAACAGGAATTTAATCGGGACCTGGCCCCGGCTCGGCCTGCCGGCACGCTGGCAGCCCCTTATATTCAGGTGGAATCCCGGGCCTGGTTCAATCCCGATCTCCAGAGCCGCAACTTTATTGTTCCCGGCCTCATAGCCACCAACCTCTTTTTCTATCCTGCCCTGTTGGCCTCCATTGCCGTGGTGCGGGAAAAGGAAAGCGGCGCCATTTTTAATATCTATTGCGCCCCCATCCGGACCTGGGAATATCTTTTGGGGAAACTCCTCCCGTATTGGGCCATCGGCTTCCTCAACTACTTCCTGTTGGTGGGCCTGGCCGAATTCGTCTTTCATGTGCCGATGCGGGGGAGTCTCGTCTTTCTCACCGCCGCAGCCTGGCTGTATGTCGGCGTGACCACTTCTTTGGGGCTGTTCATATCGGTCCTCTTGCGCACGCAGGTGGGGGCTATGCTCCTGACCACGGTCATTACGTTAATTCCGGCTTTTATCTACTCCGGCTTTTTCATTTCCGTGGCCAGCATGGCTCCTGAGGCCCAGGTCATGGCCGCCATCCTGCCGGTTACCTATTTTATGGAGATCGTCCGGGGTGTATATTTAAAAGGCCTGGGATTGCAACAATACTGGCCCAACCTCCTCATCCTGATGGGTTTTTTCGGGGCCTTTTTCGGCCTCAGCCTCCTGAAGCTGAAGAAACGACTGGAATGAGAGACGCCTCGCAATGATCACGCCTACCGCTGCCATACTGCTGTCCCGCGGCCTGAGCTTACTGGCCGCCACGGTCTTTGCTGTCGCGGTCTGGGGTCTGTCCCAGGGCCGGGAGCCATTTGCCACCTGGTTTTACTCCTTTGCCTGGTGGTCGTATATCGTTCTGGCGGATACGGTGATTTTTCAGCGGCAAGGAGAATCGCTGCTCATGAGCCGTCCCCGGGATTTGCCCAGACTGGCGGCGGCTTCAGTGACCTGTTGGCTCATTTTTGAATTTGCCAACTTTTTTCTGGACAACTGGCATTACCAGGGGCTGCCGGCGGCCTGGGGTTGGCGCTGGCTGGGGTATTGGCTGGGTTTTGCCACCGTCTTTCCAGGACTTTTTCAGACCCGGGATCT
>CALGOE010000266.1 GCA_937958145.1 uncultured Desulfobacca sp. | reverse complement strand
AAACAGGTGAAGTTCATGATGAGATAGGCCACGGCATAATAAATCACGCTGGTATAGCCCGCCTCACTTAAGGTCAACACCCCCATGAGGATATAACCGGCATGGGCGATGGAGGAATAGGCCAGCATGCGTTTGAAATCTTTTTGAATAATGGCCACCAGATTGCCCAGGGTCATGGAAATGATGGACAGGAAGACCAAAATCTGGGCAAAAGAGTAACCATATGAACCGCCAAGGGCTGCAAAGCGCAGCAACACGGCGACCGCCGCCACCTTGGAGGCCGTGGCGATGTAGGCCACCAGTTGGTTGGCACCGCCCTGATATACATCCGGGGCCCAGAAGTGGATGGGAAAGAGGGATAGTTTAAAGAAAAAGCCCGCCAAAGAGAGGATGAGGCCCAGGATACCCACCGGACTGGCCAGCAAAGCCGGCATTTTTGGCAGGATATCAACCAGATAGGTGCTGTGCGTGGCCCCGAAGAGGTAGCTCAGCCCGAACAGCATGAAACAGGAGGAAACCGCGCCGATAAAGAGGTATTTCACCCCAGCCTCCACGTCAATGCCATCCCCCCGGCGCATGGGGATCAGGATGTAGAGGGAGTAGGAGGCCAGCTCCAGGGAAATGTAGATGGTGAGCAATTCCACCGCGCTGACCAGCATCATCATGCCCACCGTGCAGGTAGTCAAGAAAAGGTAAAATTCCGCATGGAAGCGGTCTTCCACCCCCGGCAGGCGATGGCAGATGAGAGCGACCAGGAAGACCCCAAGGGCCAGGGCCAGTTTAAAAATCTGGCTGAAAAGGTCCACCTGATAGGAGGCAAAGAAGATGGTCCCCTGCTGAAAGAGGCTGAGAATGGCCACCAGGATGCCGCCGCCGGCCATGGCCAGGAAAAGCTGAAAATCTTTCCTGGGCTCAGTCTGCCGACGCAGGGAGCAGAAAAACAGGACCAGAGCCATTAAAAGAAAATACAATTCGGGGGCAAAGAGCGCGACAGCTTTCATGGCTTACAACCCACTGACGAACGGCACCACCGCCGTTTTAATAAGGTCCAACATCAGGCTCGGGAAGATCCCGAAGAGAATCAAAGTAGCGATGAGGATCATCCGAGGCAGGCCCAGGAAGGGACTGACGTCCTCAAAATGGGTGAACTTGGGATTCGGTTCGTTATAAAAGGAATTCTGCACCACCCGCAGGGCGAAGAGGGCGCCGACGACAATGGAGGCCAGGGCAATGAGGCCGCCGATGCCAAAGACCCGCACCGCCGAAATGAAGACCAACAGTTCGGCCCAGAAGCTGGCAAAGCCAGGAACGCCAGCGCCACAGAGGGCCGCGGTGATAAAGAAGGCTGAGGCCACCGGCATGATCTTACAGAAGCCGCCCAATTCGTGGATATCCCGGGTGTGGGTGCGGTCATAGATATAGCCCACCGCGGAAAAGAAAAGGGCCGTCATGATGCCGTGCGCGAACATCTGGAACACGGAGCCGTTGAGCCCGTCCACCGTGCCGGTGGCCAGCCCCAGGGCGACGATGCCCATGTGGGAAACCGAGGAATAACCGATGACATACTTCAAATCCGTCTGGGCCAGGCCCACAAAAACCCCGTAAACGATGCCGCAGATAGCCAAGAGGCCGAAGAGCGTGGACCAATACTGGAAACCCTCCGGGCAGAGATACATGGGAATCCGCAGGATGCCATAAGACCCCAGCTTCATGAGCACCCCGGCGTGGAGCATACTGACCGCGGTCGGTGCCGCCACATGGCCGACGGGCGACCAGGTGTGGAACGGCCACATGGCTGCCAGGACGCCGAAGCCGAAGAGCAGGAGCACGAACGCCAGTTTTTGCACCCAAGGCGAAAAATGCACCCCATGTAATTTCAGCAGATCAAAGGTGTAGAGGCCGGAGGTGGCATACAACAAAAGCAGCCCCGGAATGATGAGACCGCTGCCGGCCATCAGGTAGAGGGTCAGTTTCATGGCCGCATATTCTTTGCGGGTCGATCCCCAGATGAGGATCAAGACATACATGGGCACCACGGCGATCTCATAAAAAAGGAAGAAGAAAAAGATGTCCATGGACATGAAAACGCCGAAAACGCCGGTGACCAGGAAAAGCATGAAGGCAAAATATTCTTTGACCCGCAGTTCCAGTTCCCACATGGTCAGGACGCCGGTAAAGATGACGATGCCGGTGAGCAGCAGCAGCGGCGCATTGAGGCCGTCCACACCGACAAAGTAGGAAATGCCGAAGCCTTTCACCCACTCATATTTTTCCACAAACTGCAGGCCGCCCAAAGCCCGGTCGTAGGCCACGAAGGTATAAATGGAAAAGCCCAGGGAGACAGCGGCCGAGACCAGGGCCACCGCCCGGATGAGGAATTTCTGTTCCTCTTTGAGAAAGAGGATGATGGCGATGCCGATCACCGGCGACAGCACCATACAGGTCAGATACGGAAAGTTGGTGAGATGTTCAGCCATAGAAAGCCGTCCTCAAACGTTAGATAAAAATGTTCGCTGAATCACTGCGCCCATCAGCGGCCCATGACCAGATAGAGGCCAACCCCGGCCATGACCAGGACCATGAAGAGGAGGTTGACCTGAAGCAGGGCGGTCTGGTACTTGGATAAATAGCGGCCGCTGCCTACGGTGGAAAAAGCCACGGCGTCAACGCCGCCATCCACCACCCGCCGATCATTGAGAGTAAACCACTTGGAGAACAGGCCGTAGATAATAGTATTCAAGAACCAACGCCAAAAATGGTCCATATACCATTTCTGGATGAAAAAGTTTTCCAGTACCGGCACCCGACTGATGAAGCCCACGCATTTGGCGTTTTTGGCCCCCCAATCCAGCCAGGCGAGCCCGATCCCGGCCAAAGCCGCGCCCACAGCACTGACCAACAAGGGGATGGAGATCTCGTGGTGGCCGGCGTGCCCGGTGAGGAACTTTTCCAAGGCCCCCTGCAGAAACCCCAAGGTCAGGGTGAAGAAGGCCAGAATCAACAACGGCAGATTCATCACCCAAGGCACCCCATGCTCTTCCCCATGTTCATCGCCGTGGCCATGACCATGGCCGCCGTGAGCCTCTTCAGCATGGCTGTGGGCTGCGGCAATCTGGAAAATGGGCTCCCGGGGGAAAAGCATCACGAAAATGACCCGGAAAGAATAATAAGCCGTTAAAAAAGCACCAAAAAGGCCGGCAAAGAGCCAGATTTTGTTATCCAGATGGGCCAGGGCCCCCAAAATCCCCTCTTTGCTGAAGAATCCGGCCAGGGGGAAGATGCCGGCCAAGGCCAACGCCGCAATGGTCACCGTCACCATGGGGATCTTGAGTTTACGCCCCCCCTGGGCCGCCATGATAAAGAAGTCATTGGTCCCAAAATGGTGGATAAAAACGCCGGAACAGAGAAACAGCAGGGCCTTAAAGGCGGCATGGGTGGTCAGGTGGTAGTAGCCGGCAAAAAAGCTGCCGGCAGCCAACCCCATGATCATGAAACCCAGTTGGCTGACGGTGGAATAGGCCCAGACCTGCTTGATGTCCGAGGCCACCATACCGATGGTGGATGATAACAGCAAGGTGATGGTGCCGATGGCCAGGGCCACGGTCATGGCTTCCGGGGAGGCACTGAAAAATGGATAAATCCGGGCGATGAGGTAGACGCCGGCGGCCACCATGGTGGCGGAATGCAACAGGGCGCTGACCGGCGTGGGACCTTCCATGGCATCGGGCAGCCAGACGTGAATGGGAAACTGGGCGCTCTTGCCCATGACCCCACAGAAAATCAAGAGGGCGGCCGTGGTGATGAGCCATGCCGGCATGGCCTGGGCCACCGCGGCGGAATTGACCTGTTGAATTTCCAAATTGCCGTAATAGATGGTTAAAAAGGCCAGCCCCATAAAGAAGCCCACATCCCCGAAGCGGGTGACCACAAAGGCCTTTTTCCCGGCCTCGGAGGCGGAAAACTTCTCATACCAGAAGCCGATGAGCAGATAGGAAGCCAAGCCCACCAATTCCCAACAGATATAAAGTTGAAGAAGACCGCTGGAAATGGACAGGGTCAGCATGGAAAAGGCAAAGAGGGACAAAAAGGCATAGAACCGGCCAAAACCCGGGTCGCCGCCCATGTAGCCGATGGAATAGATCTGCACCAGCCAGCTGATGGTGGCCACAATGGTCAGCATCAAAAGGCTGGTGGGATCCAACAGGAAGCCGAAGGGGATCTTGACCATGTCGGAATAAAGCCAACGGAGATTATAGACCAGCGGCTCCTGGATCCCCCAATATTTAAAAAGCAGCCCCCAGGCAATGATGAGGGGTATGGTGGAGGCGGTCAGGGAGATGGCCAGGGAGAGCTTGGGGTTCTCCCGGGTAAAGATCATGATCAGGCCAAAACTGAGGATCGGCAGGATCGATGTGACCAGGCAGGCCAGAAAAGTGGTATCAGAAAACTGCATAGCCATGCTTAACCTCGCAGTTCATTGACATGTTCAACGTTGATGGACTTGAGCTTCCGATAGACGGCAATGATGATGCTCAAGGCAATGGCCGCTTCCGCCGCCGCCACGGCCATGATGAAAAGGGTGATGATCTGGCCGACCGCCGGATCAGGGGCCAGAAAACGGTTGAAGGCCATAAAATTAATGCTGGCCGCATTGAGCATCAACTCCACCGAGATGAGCACGGCAATGAGGGACCGCCGGGCCAGGACGCCGTAAAGGCCGATGGCAAAGAGAAGGGCCGCCAGCATGAGATAGGTCTGTAAATGGTTATACATAATCAGTTCTCACTCCCCCAGTCTCTTAGGATTCTTCCCGGCCGCGACCGTTTTTGGCATTGACGATGGCCCCCAACATGGCAACCAGCAGGATCAGGGAGATGGCTTCAAAAATCAGGGCGTATTTCGTCAAGAGGTAATGGCCGATGGTCGCCACGGACCAATCGTCGCTGCGCGCCGCCGCCGGGACCCAGGCAGTTTTCTTGACCAACGCCGCCAACACCACAAAGACCAAGCCGGCGCCCAAGCCAGCACCCAATAATTTGATGGGCTTACGTGGGGGCCGGGGGCGATAGAGCGGTTCAGAGAGCATGATAGCGAAGCAGATGGCGATACAGATGGCCCCCACGTAAATCAGAATTTCCATCATCGCCAGGAAAGGGCTGTTGAGAAAGAGAAAGATACCGGCCACCCCAAAGAGAGAGAGGGCCAGACCGAGGACATTATGAAAGATGTTGCGGGCCCCGACGGCGATGAAGGCCCCTCCCAGGGTCATGCCCACAATCATCAGGAAACTGAGACCTGCCAGACTAAACAACTCGCTCATGACTCCGCCTCCCCGCTTTTGGCCGCTTCTGGCGCCGGCGCCTCTGCCTCCGGGGCGGGCGGCACTTCCTCCGGCAGCCCCAAGGCCCGCTGTTGGGCTTTGAGCCGGGCCATGACATCGATGATCATGTCTTGGCGGGAATACCCGGCCAATCGATATTCATTGGAAAATTTCAGGGCATTGGTGGGGCAGACCTCCACACACAGACCGCACAGACTGCAGAGCGAGTAGTCCAGGACATACGTGACCGCCCGTTTTTTCTTGGTGCCGGGCACCTTAACCCCGGTCACCGTGATGACCCCGGAGGGGCAGGTGCGGGCGCAATTCTCGCAGGCATTGCAGCGATGGGAGCCGGTCTCGGGATCAAGGAGAAACTCGGTGTGTCCCCGATAGCGGGGGCTCATGTCTATTTTTTCCCGGGGGTACTGGACCGTGACGATGGGCTTGACAAAATAGCGGATCGTCACTCCCAACCCTGCCAGGAGGCTGTAAAATCCAGTTAAGGTCTCTTTCACATATGCCTTCATTGCCGCTAACCTTTATCTAAGAATCCATATTCAGGCACAATACCGGCACCGAGGCTCACCGCACCAGTTTGAGCACGAACGCCGTCACGATGAGATTTAACAGGGCCAGAGGGATCAGGATCTTCCAGGCAAAGGTGATGAGCTGGTCAAAGCGCAGACGGGGAAAAGTCCATCGGAACCACATCATCAGGAAGATCAGGGCATAAACTTTAAGCAAAAACCACACCACCGGCGGCAGGAAGGGACCGTGCCAGCCCCCCAGGAAGAAGATGGTGGCCACCGCCGAGACGATGAACATATTGGTATATTCGGCCAGGAAGAAGATGGCGAACCGCATGCCCGAATATTCCGTATGGAAGCCGGCCACCAGTTCCGATTCCGCTTCCGGAATATCAAAGGGGGCCCGGTTGGTCTCGGCCGTGCCGCAGATAATAAAAAGTAGAAAGGCCAAAGGTTGAACAAAGATGTTCCACACTTTGGCCTGCTGGGACACAATAACCGAGGGCTGGAAAGAACCGGCCATGAGAATGATGCTCATGGCGGTGAGCAGGAGGGGGATTTCGTAGGCGACGTTTTGCGCCACCGAACGAATGGCCCCCAACAGGGAGTATTTATTATTGGAAGCCCAGCCGGCCATGAGGATGGCCAGAACCGTTAAGGTGCTGAAAGCAAAGATGAGCAGCACGCCCACATTGAGATCCCGGATCAGCAGGGTCGGCGAGAAAGGGATCACCAGGAAGCTGACCAATACCGGCAGGAACATGACGATGGGGGCCAGCAGGTAGATTAACTTGTCCACATCCTCCGGCGTAATCAGCTCCTTGCCGATCAACTTCAGGGCATCGGCGATGGTCTGCAGGGCACCGTGGAAGCCCACCTCCATGGGGCCGGGGCGGAGCTGAATATGGGCCGACACCTTCCGCTCCATCCAGATCAGAAACAGGGCATTGACGGCTACCAGGCTGATCACGCCGATCAGACCCAGGCCGAGACGCGCCCCTTCGGCTAAGAAGAACTGCATGGCATAAACCTCATTATGGCAAAATCCGCAAGACGCCGGGGCGTCTATGGTCCCCCACCAGCACGCAACCGGCCCGGCTACCGGTCGATTTCCGGAATGACCAGATCAATGGAGCCCAAAATGGCCACGGCATCGGCTACCATGGTATCTTTTATGAGTTCCGGCAAGACGCTCAGATTGGAAAAGCACGGCACCCGGAGTTTCACCCGATAGGGCTTGACGTCGCCTTTGCTCACCAAATAGATGCCGAATTCCCCCCGGGCCGTTTCCACCGCGGTATACACTTCCCCCTCGGGCGGTTTCAGCCGTTTGGGCACCTTCTCGGCCATGATGGGGCCGTTGGGCAGCTTGTCCAGGGCCTGCTCGATGATCCGCAAACTCTGCTCCATCTCCTGCAGCCGGACCAGATAGCGGTCCATGACATCGCCCCGCTCGCCGATGGGAATCTCAAAATCAAAGAGGGGATAGACCGAGAAAGGCTCGCTTTTGCGGATATCGTAGGGAATACCGCTGCCCCGCAAGGTGGGCCCGGTGACCCCGTATTGGAGCGCCATTTCCGGCGGCAGGATACCCACATCACGGGTGCGGTGGATGAAGATGACGTTTTTGGTGACCAGATTGTCATAATCATCCCAGCGGCTGCGCAGCCGTTGGCTAAAGGCCCGGCAGCCGGCGATAAAATCATCGTCAATGTCCACCGGCACGCCGCCGAAGCGATAGAAACAGTAGGTTAAACGGGAACCGGTGAGACGGTCCAGGAGATCCAGGATCTGCTCCCGGTCATCGAAACAATACAGGAAGGGGGTAAAGGCGCCCAGATCCAGGAGATAGGCCCCGAACCAGAGGAGATGGGAGGAAATCCGGTTCAACTCGCTGGTGATGACCCGGATGAATTCCGCCCGCTCAGGCACGGTAATGCCGGCCAACTTCTCCACCGCCATACAATAACACTGATTGTAGGCCAGGGCATGGAGGTAGTCCACCCGTCCCATATTGGGCAGGTATTGTTGATAGGTCCTCAGTTCGGCCATTTTTTCGTGGGCCCGATGGCCATAGCCGATGACCGGATCCGCGGTGACGATGAATTCCCCGTCCATCTCCAGCACGATGCGCAAGACGCCGTGGGTGCTGGGATGCTGCGGACCCAGATTCAGATAAAACGTTCTTTCTTCAAGGCCTTTTTCCAGCATCATGTCAACTGCTCGCCACAAAATCTTTTAACAGCGGATGAAAATCGGCATCATCGGGCAGGATCAGGTTCTTCAAATTGGGATGACCGCTGAAGATAATCCCGAACATCTCGAAGACTTCCCGCTCGAACCAATCGGCTCCCGGGTAAATGGCGCTGATGGTGGGCACTTCCACGCCCACGGGCAACGGCACGTGCACCACCGTCCGGCACAATTCAAAATAGGAGGCAAAGTGATAGACCACCTCAAAAGATTCCATCAGGTCCAGGGCCGTGAGCGACTCCAGGAAAAACTTCTGGGCCAGCATGGCCTGAGCCAAGGCCGGCATCTGCTCGGGCTGGGCCTCCACCCGGACATGGCAGCCGGTGGCGGCATAATCCACCGGCACGGCCTTCTCGGGGCCAACAATGGCAGCAACCGTCTCAATAACTGTGTGCGCAGGCATCTTATCTATACTTTCTTAAACGCGGTCGTTTGGTGATCTTTTCTTCCAGCTGCAATATGCCTTCGATGAGACCCTCGGGCCGGGGTGGACAACCCGGCACATAGACATCCACCGGGATGATCAGGTCCGCTCCCGGCACGATGGCATACTGCCCCTCATACATAAACGGCCCCCCGGAAATGGCGCAATTGCCCATGGCAATGACCCACTTGGGAGCCGGCATCTGATCATATAAACGCTGCACGGCCGGGGCCATTTTTTTGGAGATGGTGCCGGCCACAATCATCAGGTCGGACTGACGGGCCGAAGGCCGAAAGACACCAGCGCCAAAACGGTCCAAATCAAAACGGGACGCCCCCGCCGCCATCATCTCAATGGCACAACAGGCCAGACCAAAGGTCAACGGCCACAGCGAGTTGGCCCGGCATAAGTTTAACACCTCTTCCAGCACCGCCAACTGAATCAGCGGCTCTCCGGTTTTCTTTTCCACGCAAAAACCCCCTTGCACCAGGCATAGACAATGACCAGGGACAGGATGCCGATGAAGATGACGATTTCAATGAAATCACGCCAGATATACCCTTTGCCAAAGGCCAACAGGACGGGAAAAAGAAAGATCACATCCACATCAAAGGCCAAAAAGATGAGGGCAAAGAGATAATAAACCACAGCCACCTGAACCCAGGCGCTGCCGAAGGTGGGGATGCCGCATTCATAAATTTCATTGCGGGTCGGGCCAAAACTGCGGGGCGCAACAAAATGGGCGATAATCAAAGGGCCGGCCGCAAAAAGGGCACCGACAATCAGAAAGACCAGCACATAGCCGTAATCACGGAGAACCGGCGCAATGTCCACGATTACCTCCAAGGCGAAGGCCACGAGAATTGTGAAAACATTCTCTATGTGTATAGCAAGGCAAAAACCAATTGTCAAGCATTGAAAAAATTTGCCCCAGATTTTTATTTCGTGAATTTTTTACTTTAATTGGCAGGGTATGCTGGCGGGTTTAAGGGCCAGGGATTTGGGGGCAGGGCCCAGGGACGGCACCCCCCGGCCCCTGCCCCCAACCTTGGAAGGGAAGGTCTGCTAGTGTAAATAAGGTAGGCGTACCGTTCTTAGTCGCCAAACAGCCGCCGATATTCGCCGTATCCTTCTTTTTCCAAATCTTCCTTGGGGATGAAGCGCAAGGCCGCCGAGTTGATGCAGTAGCGCCGGCCGGTGGGCGGCGGGCCGTCGGGGAAGACGTGGCCCTGATGGGAGTCGCCGTGGCGGCTGCGCACCTCGGTGCGAGTCATGAAGAGCTTGCGGTCAATCTTCTCGACGATGTTGCCCGGCTCCAGAGGCTTGGTGAAGCTGGGCCAGCCAGTCCCCGAGTCAAACTTGTCCCGGGAACTGAAGAGCGGCTCGCCGGTGACCACATCCACGTAAATACCCTCCCGGTGGTTATCCCAGAATTCATTCTGGAACGGCGGCTCCGTGCCCTCTTCCTGGGTAACCTGATATTGCCGCGGGGTCAGCTTCTGGCGCAGGACCCCGGCCTCGGGTTTGGTATAGGTTTTGTTTGGCTTGCCAGTACTTGCCGGCCCGGGTTTGGCGGCCTCCTCGCCCCAGGTCCGAGCCAAAAACTGGTCCCGGCCGGAATGGGCCCGGTAGCTCTGATAGCGCAGGGGGCAGGTCTTATAATACTGCTGATGGTAGTCTTCGGCCGGGTAGAAGGTCTGCGCCGGCAGGATGGCCACCGCAATGGGTTTATCAAACTTCCCCGAGGCGGCCAGAGCCGCTTTCGAGGCCTCGGCCAGCCGCTGCTGTTCGGCATCATGATAAAAGATGGCCGGGCGGTACTGGCTGCCCCGGTCCACGAACTGGCCGCCGGCATCCGTGGGGTCGACGCTCCGCCAGAAAATCTCCAACAGCTGTTCGTAGGAGATCTTGGCCGGATCAAACTGAATCTGTACTGCCTCCAGATGGCCGGTCTGGCCGGAACAGACCTCTTCATAAGTGGGGTTGGGCCTGTGGCCGCCGGTATACCCCGAGGTTACGGCCACCACCCCCGCGTGCTTGGCAAAATCCGCTTCAGTGCACCAAAAACAGCCGCCGGCAAAGGTGGCGAGCCTGAGTTGCTGGTTTTTTTCCATAGATTCGGCATTCTCCTTGCTGGGCCGGGGTTGGCTGCTTGCTGCCACGCCGGCCGCAATTACGAAACTGACCAGCAGCAATGCCACGCCCCAACGTTTTTTCGTCATGATCCTCATCCTGAATGGTTTTTAGTTATTTTTATGTTTAACCAACTTTTGGTTGAAGTAACCCTCTCTCATAATAATTATGCTTTCTTTGCAGATATCAAGAGGGTTACAATCGATGGGATCGGAAAGTCAAAAGATAGTGGGAGCCATGCCTTTGATGATGCCATGGAGGAGACGTTGGCCGACGGTCCGCCCGGCCTTTTTTCTTGTCGCCCTGGGGTGGCTGCTGTTGGTTGGGCCGGGCCAAGCCGGCGCTGGGGCTGGAATGCGGCTGGAAGTGGTGGCGGCGGTCCAGGATGTCCAAGGCAAGGGCATCCCCGGGGCCAGCATCGAGGTCACCCTGTCTGGTCAGCGACTGGCGCCGGCGCCGCAGGAGACGCTGCTCACTGACAGCCGGGGGCGGTTCCGGGGGACCTTCATGCTGCCACCCGGATTCATGCCGCCGATCCAGGTGGAAATCCGGGCCGCCAAGCCATCCTGGCAGGGGGCGGCGGTGGCAAGCAGCGTGATCCCGGCGGCGGCGCCGGAAGAGGGTCTGTACCAGGCCATGGGTCGCCTCACCCTGAAGCGCCAGGTTACTCCGGCCCTTTGGCTGGCCACCGGCATCCTCTTGGGGGTGTACCTGCTCATCATCCTGGAGTGGCTGCACCGCACCCTGGCCGCCCTCTTGGGCGCAGCCTTGATGCTCTTTGTGTCGTATACCCTCGGCCAATTTTCCGGTAATTTTTTCCTCATTTCTTTTCCTGAGGCCATGGCCGCCATTGATATGAACGTTATCCTGCTCCTCCTGGGCATGATGCTGATGG
>CALGOE010000265.1 GCA_937958145.1 uncultured Desulfobacca sp. | reverse complement strand
GTAAATTTTTTTCTGGTCAGCCGATGCGGCAATGAGTATAAAATAATCAGCGTCGATCGGGCAACCGGCCGAAAGAATTGATTATGGCATAATTCGGGAGGAAGCCTTGTTGTTGCCCTGCATTTCAAGCTGTCTTGCCTGTTTTCTGGTCCTGCTCTTCATCCCCGCCTTAGGAGGTGCCATGGAAATCTCGTCTGCCGCTTTTTCGGATAAAGGCACGATTCCCCTCGCCCATGTCATGCCCGGGGCCGGCGGCAAAAACATCTCTGTGCCGCTGTCGTGGTCCGAAGTGCCGTCTGGCACCAAGTCCCTGGCCCTGGCCATGGTCGATCCCCATCCGGTGGCGAAGAATTGGGTACATTGGCTGGTCATCAACATCCCGCCGGAGGTGAGAGAGCTGGCGGCCGGGGCCTCCCGTCAGGCCATGCCCCCGGGCGCGGTGGAGCTGAAAAATTCCTTCGGTGACATCGGCTATGGGGGCCCGCAACCGCCACCAGGGACGGGGGACCATCCCTATGTGGTGACCATCTACGCCCTGAATGTGGCCTCTTTGGATCTGCCCGTCAACACCTCCTTGGCCGCTTTTCAGAAGGCCTTGGAAGGGAAGATCCTGGCTACGGCCACGGTAACCGGGATGTTCGGCCGGTAGAGACCTGAGGGGAGGGCCGGTGGGCCGGTGCCCCCCGGCCCCTTCTCCCACGACCGGTTTCTTGAACGCACAAACCATCTCCGCCATGATTTGAGCCCGATGACAGCAGACGACCCGCTCCAGCCATATCGGCAGAAACGGCATTTCGGCCGGACCAGCGAACCGGAGGGCGGCGGGCGCCAGGGGTCGCCCGAGCCCATCTTTGTTATTCAGAAGCATGCGGCCCGGCGCTTGCACTATGATTTCCGGCTGGAAATCGGCGGCACCCTGAAATCCTGGGCCCTCCCCAAAGGGCCGTCCACCAACCCCAGGGAAAAACGGCTGGCTGTGCCCACCGAGGATCACCCGTTGGCATATGCCGAGTTTGAGGGGGTCATTCCGCCGGGGGAGTATGGCGCCGGCACCGTTATGGTCTGGGATATCGGCACCTTTCGCAATCTGACGGAGAAAAAAGGCCAGCCCATCCCGGTGGAGGAGGCCCTGGCCCATGGCCACCTGACCGTCTGGCTGGAAGGGCAGAAACTCCGGGGGGCCTATGCCTTAACCCGTTTTAAGAAGGCCCCGGACGAAAGCTGGCTCCTGGTCAAAAAAGACGACGACTGGGCCGACGCCGGCCAGGATATTCTGACAAGCCGCCCGGAATCGGCCCTGAGCGGCCGCACCCTGGAAGAGGTAGCGGCCGGCGGCCGGCTGGAGACTGGCTGATTATCCTGAGGGGAGGGCCGGTGGGCCGGTGGCCCCTCAGACTCCCCTCCCAACCCCCCGACTGTGGGGTTGGGGGAGAGAAGGAGGGGGTCTCTGGGACCCAGGCTCCCTTTTCTACGAACAACCAGCCCTCACCGTTCCAGGATGACCACGGCCACGCCGTAGTCCCCCTCATCGCTGAGAGAGACGAACATGCCGGTGACGCCAAGCTGGGCACAGAGTCGGGCGGCCCGGCCGCTGATCTGCAGGTCCGGCCGGCCGGAGGGAGCCGGAGTGACCGCCACGTCCCGCCAGAAAATGCCACCCTGGCGCAGGCCCACCCCCAACGCCTTGGAAAAAGCCTCTTTGGCCGCAAACCGGAGGGCGTAGTTAGAGGCCGGTTGCAGATGGGAGTCGCAATAGGCGATCTCCTCCGGCGTAAAGAGGCGCTGTTTAAAACGATCCCCGAATCGCGCCAGGGCGGCGGCGATCCGGGGAATTTTCACTAAATCAACACCCAGGCCGACGATCATGGCAGGGCGGCTCAGGCCACGGCGGCCTTGGCGAGGGTCGGCGCTTCCGCCTGCCCGAAGGCGATCTCCAGCACTTCGTCCATGCGTTCCACCAGGTGGAATCGCAGCTCCTCTTTGACGTTGGCCGGGATATCCTCCAGGTCCTTGGCATTCTGGGCCGGCAGAATGACCTCTTTAATGCCGGCCCGGTGGGCGGCCAGGACTTTGTCTTTGATGCCGCCTACGGGCAGGACCCGGCCCCGCAGGGTGATCTCCCCGGTCATGGCCAGGCCTTTTTTCACCGGCCGGTCCGAAAACAGGGAGACCAGGGCGGTGAGCATGGCCACACCGGCCGAAGGCCCGTCTTTGGGGATGGCCCCCGAGGGGACATGCACATGGATGTCAGTATCTTTAAAGAAATCCTCTTCTACCCCGATATAGGGCGCCCGGGCCCGGATATAGCTGAGGGCCGCGTCCACTGATTCCCGCATGACCTCGCCGATCTGGCCGGTGAGTTTCAGTTTGCTGCTGCCGGGCATTTTCAGGGCTTCGATGAAGAGGATTTCGCCGCCCACGGGCGTCCAGGCCAGGCCGGTGGCCACCCCCGGCTCGGGGTGGTCCAGGGCTGTTTCCCGGAAGAATTTGGCCGGCCCCAAATAGGCCGGGACATCGGCCACGGTGATGGTTTTGGAGGTGAGCAGGCCTTCGGCCACCTCCCGGGCCACCCCCCGACAGAGGGCCGCCACTTCCCGCTCCAGATTCCTGAGGCCGGCTTCCCGGGTATAATCGGCCACCACCAGGCGCATGGCCTCGGGAGTGATGGTCAACTGCTCCGGCTTGAGGCCATGGGCCTCCAACTGGCGGGGCAGCAGGTAGTCAAAGGCGATCTGGATCTTTTCTTCTTCAGTATAGCCCGGCAGCTGCAGGACCTCCATCCGGTCCCGGAGGGCCGGCGGGATGGTATCCAACATATTGGCGGTGGTAATAAACATGACCTTGGAAAGGTCAAAACCCACCTCCAGGTAGTGGTCGGAGAACGAAGAATTCTGCTCCGGATCCAGCACCTCCAGGAGGGCTGAGGCCGGGTCGCCCCGGAAATCGGCGCCGATCTTGTCCACTTCATCCAGGATAAAGACCGGGTTGTTGCTGCCGGCCCGGCGGATGCTCTGGATGATGCGGCCGGGCATGGCGCCGACGTAGGTGCGGCGGTGGCCGCGGATCTCGGCTTCGTCCCGGACGCCGCCCAATGAGAGGCGGACAAACTTGCGGCCCAGGGCCCGGGCAATGGATTTGCCCAAGGAGGTCTTGCCAGTGCCCGGCGGGCCCACAAAGCAGAGGATGGAGCCCTTCATATCCGGCTTCAGTTTGCGCACGGCCAGGAATTCCAGGATGCGTTTTTTCACCTTTTCCAGGTTATAGTGATCTTCATCCAGAATCCGGCGGGCTTCGGCCAGATCCAGGCGGTCTTCGGTACTCACCGACCAGGGCAGTTCGATCATCCATTCCAGATAATTGCGGATGACCTGATGATCCGGGGAGGTGGGGGGAATGCGGCTGAGGCGGTTCAGCTCCCGCTCCGCCTCTTTAAAGGCGGCCTCGGGCAGCTCAGCTTCCAGGAGGCGGTTCTGCAGGTCGGCGATCTCCTGGGAACGTTCGTCCGTCTCTCCCAACTCCTTCTGCAGGGCCTTGATCTGTTCCCGGATATAATAATCCTTTTGGGCCTTGTCCATTTCCGTCTTGACATTGGCCTGGATCTGTTTGCCCAACTCCAGGATCTCGATTTCCCGGGTGATCAGACGCAGGACTTTGCGCAAACGTTCTTTGACGTCAATAGTCTCCAACAGATCTTGTTTTTCCGCCTTGGCGATATTCAGGCTGCCGCCGGCGACATCGGCCAGGACCCGGGGATCGTCCAGTTCCTGGACCATGGCCCCCAACTCGGTGGGCAGATAGGGCGACAGCTCGGACATCTTCTGGAACAGGCCCTTGAGACCGGCCACCATGCCGTCAATCTCCAGGTCAGCTTCGTAACTTTCGGAGATGGGGGTCACCCGGGCCTGCAGGTAGGGTTCGGTATCGACGATCTCTTCCACCCGGAAGCGATAGAGTCCCTGAACCAGAAGGCGCACCGCCCCTTCCTGGGTCTTGCCCATTTTCAGGATGACCGCCGCCGTCCCCACCGGGTAAAGGTTATCAATGGTATAGACCTCGGTGGCCGGCTGCCGGCTGGTCAGGATGCCGATAATTTTGTCTTTTAAAAGGGTGTCATCAATCAGGCGTTGGGCCGACTCTTCCCAGAGGGCCAAGGGAATGATCAGCCGGGGGAACAGGACCAGCTCGCTCATGGGGAGTATGGGCAGCAGCCGCGAGTCGCCCGCTTCGGACACCGGCGTCGTGGTCTGGGGATCGTGATGCTGTAGGTTTTCCTTCTCTTCCATAGACATATCCATCTATCCTTCAGAGGAATTACCCGGCTCCAGGGGTCATTCTTCTTCTCGTATGGCAATGTGGCGG
>CALGOE010000264.1 GCA_937958145.1 uncultured Desulfobacca sp. | reverse complement strand
GCAGTACTTCTTCTTTCTGCTTCAGCAGTTTCTGATCCAGCTTTTTGGTCTTGTATTCGCTGAACTCCCGGGTCATGGTCTCGATGCTGGGCATGAGCTTGTAGAGCTCTGGATCGATCATCATGGCTGTGCCCGGCAGTTGTTCCAGAGAATTGATAATCTGGCTGAATTCTTTTAACCGGTTGATATCGTTGAGCAGCTCTTCGACGGTGGGGAGGAATTCGTGCAGCGGCGGATCCAGCAGACGGATCGTCACCGGCAGCCCTTCCATGGCCTTGAAGATCTCGTAGAAATCCTGGCGCTGCATGGGCAGCAGTTTGTCGCACCAGCGTTTGCGCTCTTCCGGGGTATCAGCCAGGATCATGCTGCGGACGATGGGCAGGCGGTCAGCTTCGTTGAACATGCGCTCGGTGCGGCACAGGCCGATCCCCTTGGCGCCATGCTGCCGGGCCTTGATGGCCATATCCGGCGTATCGGCGTTGGCCCAGACTTCGAGGCGGGCGATCTTGTCGGCCCACTGCAGCAGGACCACCAGATCATCACTGATCTTGGGGTCGACCATGGGAACGGCGCCCAGATAAACGGCCCCGGCCCCGCCGTCAATGGTAATGATATCGCCTTCTTTGATGACATGGGGACCGATGCGGGCCTCTTTCAATTCGTAGTTGATATCCATGCCTTCGGCGCCGGAGACGCAGGGTTTGCCCATGCCCCGGGCCACCACGGCGGCATGGGAGGTTTTGCCGCCCCGGCTGGTGAGGATGCCTTGGGCGGCGAAGAAGCCGTGAATATCCTCGGGTTTGGTCTCAATGCGGGTGAGGATGATCTTTTCGCCGGCGTTGCCCAGGCGTTCGGCCCGGTCGGCGTCAAAGATCACCTTGCCGGTGGCGGCGCCGGGGGAGGCGGCGATGCCTACTGCGATGGGTTCCACCTTGGCGTCCGGGTCGATGCGCCGATGGAGGAATTGTTCCAGGAAATCGGGCGGGATGCGCAGCAGGGCCTCTTCTTCGTTGATCAGGCCTTCTTTGACCATATCCACTGAGGTCTTGCACAGGGCCCAGGCGTTCATCTTGCCGTTGCGGGTCTGGAGCATATAGAGCTTGCCCCGCTCGATGGTAAACTCAAAATCCTGGACTTCCCGGTAGTGCTGTTCCAGGATATGGCGCATCTTTTCCAACTGCTTGTAAATTTCGGGCATATCGGTCCGCAGTTCCCGCAGAGGCCGGGGCGTGCGGATGCCGGCGACTACGTCTTCGCCCTGGGCATTGACCAGGTAGTCTCCGTACAGGACATTTTCGCCCGTGCCCGGGTCCCGGGTAAAGCCCACGCCGGTAGCGGAATCCGTGCCCATGTTGCCGAAGACCATGGTGCAGATATTGACCGCCGTGCCGTAGGCCATGTCGGGGGTGATGTTGAATTGGCGCCGATAATCCACCGCCCGTTTGCCGGTCCAGGACTTGAAGACGCCTTCGATGGCCATCACCAGTTGGGCCCAGGGGTCCTGGGGAAAGGGTTTGCCGGTTTTTTGTTGGATGAGTTCCTTGAAGCGATCGCAGACCTCTGCCAAGGCCTTGGCATTCAGTTCGGTATCCACGTGGGCGTGGTATTTTTCTTTGATCTCTTCAAAGATCTTGTCAAAATGTTCGTCGGCGACCCCCAAGCCGATCTTGCCGAACAACTGCAGGAAACGGCGATAGGCATCGTACACGAACCGTTCGTTTTGGGTGAGCTTGATCAATCCCTGGGCCGTCTCGTCATTCAACCCCAGGTTCAAGATAGTGTCCATCATCCCGGGCATGGACAGGGCCGAGCCCGAGCGCACTGAGACCAGTAAGGGATTTTCCGGGTTGCCGAAGCCCTTGCCCGTCTTTTTCTCCAAAGCCTCCATGTACCCGTGAACTTCATCCATCAGGCCCTCGGGGAATTTACCGCCTGACTCCAAATAATCCACATTGGCTTTTGTCGTGATGACAAAACCCGGAGGCACCGGCAGCCCGATCTGGGTCATGGTGCACAGACCGGCCCCTTTGCCGCCTAATAGATGTTTGTTTTTCCCGTCTCCCTCTTCAAAGGCGTAACAGTAACGCTCGGGTGCCATAGAGTCTCCTCCCTTGAAAAATATACCCGTTCCCTGCTGCCAGGTCCCGGAATCTGGACTATGCCCAAGTATGCTTAAAAATACTATATTTCACAAGCATTTCACAAGAAAAATCTACCGGCCCGGTCCTTGGCCGTTACTTTTTCGGGTGGGGGCTGGCCCGCACCCCAAAGTGAACCGGTTTGCTGCGAATCTCCGGCCTTGCTGTCCGATGTTTTGGGGCTGGGCATGCCGGTGATGGCCACGAAAACCTGGTAGGCGTGGGTATTTTGGCCTCCGATCCTGGGGTTGGGGCCTAAGCTCATTGCACGGCAGCACCTGGTCCTGGCGCCAGACTGCGCTTTAAGGGGATTTTTCGCCCATTTCCTGGAAATAGTCAGAAAAAAAGGGCAGGGTCTTGTCCTGCAACCGTTCCCGGAGACGATTGCCATGGTCGCCGTCGTATTCTTCGTAAACATGTTTGATGTTTAATTGGGCCAATCTGGCATGAAACTGCCGGCTCTGCGGCAGCAAACGGTCGGCGCGGCCCATATCAAAGGCCAACCGCAGGCGGGACAGGTTGGCGCGCAGAGGTTCGGCCAGGGTGGAGGGGTCGCTCTGCAGCCAGCGTTGCCAAATGGCCTCGTCCAACTCCAGACGGCCGTTCTGCCTTTGCAGCGGCAGGTCAAATAGCCAGGGGGGATTGTTGGGATTGGGGGCCACGGCCGCACCGATGGCAATGATTACCTGCTGCCGCCAATCAAGATGAGGAAATTGTTGCCGGTCAGAGAGGTTGGCGACGCTTTGCAGGCTGTCCCATTGCAGGTTCAGGAAATGTTCGGCAAAGACCAGGCAGGCGGGACTCAGGGCATAGACTGCCCCAAAAACCTCGGGATGGCGCATCCCCAACATCACGGCACCGTAGCCCCCCATGGAATGCCCGGCCAGTCCGCGGGCGGTGGCCTGGGGCAGGGTGCGATACGTCCGATCAATATAAGCCACCAGGTCCCGACTGATAAAATCCTGCCAATTGCCGGTGACCGGGGAATTTAAGTAAAAACTGCCGCCATAGCTGTTGGAGCCGTCGGGCATAACGATGATCAGAGGCTGGATACGGCCGGCCGCAATCAGGGCATCGGCCAGTTCCTGGACCAGCAACCCCTGCCCGGCCGGTGCTGGTTTGATCCACGAGTGGTTTTTGGCCTTGAAACCATGGAGGAGATAGACCACCGGATAGCGGCGGGCCGGTTCCTCATCGTAACGGGGGGGCAGATAGATGGTCACGGTCCGCGTGGCCGGGTCACCCAGGAGATTACCCGCCAAGGCCGGGCTCTGGAGAGTGTCCTCCACCAGTCGGGCCGCCACCGGCGCGGCAAGGAAATGGCCAGCCAATACCAGCAGGATGAAAAAAACCGTCATGCCGCCTAATTGCTTCTTAGCCAGCTGCATTGCTCCTCCTTTTGTTCTGTCAACTCGAGGTCCGGGCAAAAATGCTGACAAAGAGGAGATGTGGATTTGCCAGCGCTTCGCCGTCAAGGAGTTTGGGCCAGTGATTCCGGCTCAGCCCCTGGTTTTCGACCTGCCGGACGGAAACGGCCTTGCTCCCGTCGGACAATTTGTGCTATCGTCTAGCCAACATGGCAACGGGTTGATCGGGGCAATGCCAGGAACCGCAGGGCGCTCCGGCAAGATTAAAGTTTCGCCCACGGCAACCGAGAAGAAAGGGGGAACCATGAGTTGGGATTCCTATCGCCATCGTTGTCAGGTCCGGGTCCGCTTCGGCGACACCGATCCCTATGGGATTGTGTATTTTGTCAGTTACTTCCGGTATTGTCATCGCGCCATTGAAGAATACCTCCGGTCCGTGGGCCTGCCGCCGGAGGAGACCTTTCGCAACGCCGAGGAAGGGTTCGGTCTGCCCATCGTTGAGGCCCATGGGAAGTTCCTCCGGCCCAGTCGCTACGGCGATCTTTTGGAGGTTGAAACCCGCCTGCAGGAAGTACGGCCCAAGGCGTTGATCTTTCACTTCCGTTTTTTTCCGGCGGGCGGTGAGCAATTATTGGCTGAAGGCAGCGCCACCCTGGTGGCCATCAGCCGTCAGTGGCAGGCCATTGCCGTGCCGGAGCGGGTCATGGCCAAGATCGCCCAGGCAGTGGGCTCTGGGGCCTAACAGCCAAAAAGGGTTGACCGGCTCCGGCCCGGCTGTTATAACTATATTGTGATTAAATCCTGTGGGGAGTTTACCACCATGCCCAAAATCGCTGACTATTTTACCAAAAGCGATCGCAAGAAACTCTTCTTTGACTACCTCAAGCTCATCGGCATATTGGAGATTGTCATTTTCATTGTGGTCGCTCTCTGGGCCACGGACGATAAATATCATCGCGTCTATACCCCCTTTCCGTGGCGGCAATACCTCTTTGTCGCCTTTGCCTTTCCCATCATTTTCACCTTTTTGATGGGGATTGTCATCACCGGTTTCAATTATTTCATGGGCGAGGACGAAGCCACGGAGACCGGCGACACCGCCGCGGGCGACAGCCTGGGCAATATTGTGCAGCAGATGCGGCGTCTGCCTTATCTGGCCCTCTTGTTCCTGTTGATTGTCACCATCCTGGGACTCTACAACATGAACCATATCATGACCTGGGTCAGCTCCCTGGGCCAACAGACGTTTACCTTCTTAAGTTATGCCCTGGCGGTGCTGGGCGCGGTGGTGGCGCTGTATATGGCCTTTTTCCTCTTTTTCAAATACCGCCTCAACAAGAAGCATATGCAGTATCAGTATTATACTGATATTTCTAATAAATATGGCCTGATCATCCTGGATGACCAGACGGTCTTGCACAAAAACGGCGATTTATTGATTCAGGGGGCCCGCCGTTTCCGCCGGGCCAAGCAGGTGGGCAAGGCCACCCCGCAGCCCCAGATTATCCAGTCGCCGGTAGGCAATGACGGCAACCTGCCGATGCTGAAAGAATAAGACGGCGCCAGACACCATACGGATGATAGTCATGCCCACCGCCGCAGGAAAGGGCCTGGAAAAACCCCACAAAGTGGGGTTTTTCCTTTTGGTCGGCCCATTATCCAGGAGGTGTTCGGAGACGGGCAGCCGGGACCAAAACTCCCGGCGCCGACCCCGGAGGGCGGCACTTTGACCCGCCGGCGGGTGCTGTTCCTGGCCTCCTCTCCGGAGGAGCTGCGGCCCTTTCTCCGGCAGTATC
>CALGOE010000263.1 GCA_937958145.1 uncultured Desulfobacca sp. | reverse complement strand
TGGTGGCGGGCTGGGGTTCGTTGCGGCTGTGGCTGAAGCTCAGGGGGGCCGGGCGGGGTGAGCGGAAGGGGATGGGCTCTTGCTGCCGCACCCGGATGAGGAAGAGGGTGCGGACCGTATAAAAGGTGGCGGCCACGGGCGGCGATGGGAGAAAAAGCGGCGGCCACGGGCCGCGATGGGAGAAAAAGTGGCGGCCACGGGCGGCGATGGAAGAAAAAGTGGCGGCCACGGGCGGCGATGGGAGAAAATGCGGCGGCCACAGGCCGCCCTATAAAAAATGGAGAGCTTAGAGCGGGTCTGGAGACCCGCTCTACTATCTGGTGCTGGCGCCCTGTTTGAGGGCGCAGCATTTTTTGTATTTTTTGCCGCTGCCGCAGGGGCAGGGGTCGTTGCGTCCCACTTTTTTGGAGCTCTTGGTGGCGGTCTGGGGTTCGGTGCGGCCGTGGCTGAAGCTCAGGGGGGCCGGGCGGGGTGAGCGGAAGGGGATGGGCTCCTGCTGCCGCACCCGGATGAGGAAGAGGGTGCGGACCGTATCTTCCTGAATCCGTTGGATCATGTTCTCGAACATCTCGTAGCCCTCTTTTTGGTAGGCCCGGAGCGGATCGACCTGGGCGTAGCCCCGCAGACCGATGCCGTCGCGCAGATGATCCATGGCCAGGAGGTGGTCCTTCCAGTGGGAGTCCACCATCTGCAGCATGATCTGTTGCTGGAGCATGGGGAAGATGTCTTCGCCGATGGCCCGGCGCTGGGAGTCATAGGCTGCCAGGACCTGGTCGGTCACGGTTTGCCGGACCTGTTCGGCGGTCATGGTGTCGGGGTCCAGGGTAGATAGATCGAGGTGCAGGCCGAGCCGTTGCCGGAAGGCCTCGGCCATCCCGGCCAGATCCCAGTCTTCGGGCATAACCCGGTCGTCCAGGTATTGATCCAGCAGATCCTGCATGAGGTCCTGGAGGATTTCCTGGATTTCGGTGGTCAGATCGGCGCCACCGAGGATTTCCCGGCGTTGGCGGTAGATCACCTCCCGTTGTTTATTCATGACGTTGTCGTATTCCAGGAGGTGTTTGCGGATATCGAAGTTGTGGGCTTCCACCCGTTTTTGGGCGCGTTCGATGGCGTTGCTGACCATGCGGTGTTCGATGGGCTGTCCGTCCTCCATGCCCATGCGGCCCATGAGGTCCTTGATGCGGTCGGAGCCGAAGATGCGCAGCAGGTCGTCTTCCAGGGAGAGGTAGAAGCGGGAGGAACCGGGGTCGCCCTGCCGTCCGGACCGTCCCCGCAATTGGTTGTCGATGCGGCGGCTTTCGTGCCGTTCGGTGCCGATGATATGGAGGCCGCCGGTGGCCACCACGCCGGGGCCGAGGACGATGTCGGTGCCGCGGCCGGCCATGTTGGTGGCGATGGTGACGGTGCCCATTTGCCCGGCCTGGGCCACGATCTGGGCCTCTTTTTCATGGTGTTTGGCGTTGAGGACCTCGTGTTTGATGCCCTGGAGTTTCAGCAGGCGGCTGAGGCGTTCGGATTTTTCAATGGAGGTGGTGCCTACCAGCACGGGTTGGCCCCGGTCGTGACAATCCTTGATCTCCGCCACCACGGCCTGGAATTTCTCCGCTTCGGTTTTGTAGATGACATCGGGGTGGTCGACCCGGATCATTTTTTTGTGGGTGGGGATCACCACTACGTCGAGGTTGTAGATTTTTTTGAACTCTTCGGCTTCGGTGTCGGCGGTGCCGGTCATGCCGGCGAGTTTTTCGTACATGCGGAAGTAATTCTGGAAGGTGATGGAGGCCAGGGTCTGGTTTTCGCTTTCGATGCGGACGCCTTCTTTGGCCTCCAGGGCCTGATGGAGGCCGTCGGAGTAGCGCCGTCCGGGCATGAGCCGGCCGGTGAACTCATCGACAATGATAACCTGGCCGTCTTTGACGATGTAATCCACGTCTTTGCGGAAGAGGGCATGGGCTTTCAGGGATTGGTTCAGGTGGTGGAGGATCTCGATGTTCCGGGGATCGTAGAGGTTGTCCACGTTCATGAGGCGCTCGGCCTGGGCCACCCCGGCTTCGGTGAGGATGGCGGTGCGGGCCTTTTCGTCGACGGTGAAATCCCGGTCTTTTTTGAGCATGGTGGCGATGCGGTTGACCTGGTAGTAGAGTTCGGTGGATTCTTCCGCCGGGCCGGAGATGATCAAGGGGGTGCGGGCTTCGTCAATGAGGATGGAGTCCACCTCGTCGACGATGGCGTAGTGAAATTCCCGCTGCACATAGTCGGCCAGGGAGAATTTCATGTTGTCCCGCAGGTAATCGAAGCCGAATTCATTGTTGGTGCCATAGGTGACATCGGCGTTGTAGGCGTGGCGCCGCTCCTCGTCAGAGAGGCCATGGACGATGGTGCCGACGCGGAGGCCGAGGAAACGGTAGACCTGTCCCATCCAGTCGCTGTCCCGGCGGGCCAGGTAGTCGTTGACGGTGACCACATGGACGCCGCGGCCGGTCAGGGCATTGAGGTAGACGGGCAGGACGGCGACCAGGGTTTTGCCTTCGCCGGTTTTCATTTCGGCGATCTTGCCGTGATGCAAGACCATGCCGCCGATGAGTTGGACATCAAAGGGGCGCAGGCGCAGGACGCGCCGGGAGGCTTCCCGGGCCACGGCAAAGGCTTCGGGGAGGAGGTCGTCGAGCTCTTCCCCCCGGTCCAGGCGTTCTTTGAATTCAGGGGTTTTGGCCTGGAGTTGGGCGTCGGACAGGCGTTGCAGGGCCGGCTCGAGGCTGTTGATCTGGTCCACCAACGGCGCCAGCCGCCGCAGTTCCCGGTCGTTTTTACTGCCAAAAATCTTTTTGAGGATATATCCCAGCATGCTTATCCTTCCTGGAGGCTGGCCAGGGTCGGGGCCCCCAGAGTTTCATTTCTAACCATAGATGACAGCTCGTCCGGAGAGAGATGGTGCGAGGGTCGTGACAATCAATGTTGTGCTGAAGGCCTGTATTCCGGAATTGGACCGGAGTCGTCGGCGTAATGGGCGGCTGCGGCCTGGGCCGGCAGCGGCGTTGTTTTTCGTGCCCGAGCGCCTGGGGCCTTAACAAAAGTGTAGTCCTGCGGGGGGCGGTTGTCAAGGCGGCGGCGGTGGCGGGGAGCCGGGCGGTTGGAAGAAATCCTTTAAAATTTCAAAAGCATGGCGATTTCGTCACATTCGGGGAATTTCGTGCAGCGCACGCAGTCGGCCCAGACGATATGGGGGAGGATGTTCTTGTCTACCTTTTCGAAGCCGAAACGGGCGAAAAAATCGGGACGGTAGGTGAGGACAAAGACCTGTTCCAGTCCCAGGGTGATGGCCTCGGAGAGGCAGGTCTCCACCAGGCGGCTGCCCACCCCCTGGCCCTGGTACGGTTCCAGGACGGCCACCGAGCGGAGTTCGCCCAGGCTGTCCCAACAGACATGGAGGGCGGAGACGCCGATGATGGGGCCGTCGGCATCCTCCTGATAGACGTAGTAATCCCGGACCAGGCTGTAGAGTTCGGCCAGGGTCCGGGCCAACAACACCCCTTTGTCGGCAAAGGTGCGGAGGATTTTTCTGATTTCCTGGACGTCGCGGATGCGCGCCCGCCGGATGAGGCCCATGGTCTTCCTATTGATGCCGGGCAGCCCCGGCAGCCGGTTTGTTTTCAGTTTATTATAACCCAGACCAGGGGCGGAGAACAAAGAGAATCCTGAGGCCCTGGTCCGGGGGCGGCAATTGGGGCGGTGACTTTGCCCTTTCGCCGGGGCCGGGCAGGGATTATAGTATAGGGAGACAAAAACAAAGGAGTAAGGCATGATTATTCATCGGGACTGTTTTGTCAAGCTGGCCTACCGCCTGCAGTTGGCTTCGGGGCGCTATGTGCGGGGCTCGGCGGCGGAGCCGGAGGTTTTAACGTATGTGGCGGGATATAAGGAGCTGTTGCCTTCGCTGGAGAACCGCCTGTTGGGTATGAAGCCGGGGGAGCGGGCGGAATTTGTCATTCCGGCGGCGGAGGCCTTTGGGAGCCGGCAGCCGGAGTTGCTGCAGGAGTACAGCCGTCGACGCTTTCCGGTGGAGGCGGAGCTGCGGCCGGGGATGGCGGTGATCCCGTCGCCCTGTGCCATTGAGATTGCCTATCCCTACACGGTGGTGGAGGTCAGGGAGGATGTGGTGCTGCTTGACCAGAACCACCCGTTGGCGGGGGAAGATCTTCACTACGAGGTGGAAATACTCGAGGTGCGGGCGGCGACGCCGGAAGAGTTGGCCCCTCTGCAGAGTTGTGATACGTGTGGCGAGGAAGGGGCGAGTTGCCAGACCTGAGGAGGATGGGGGGTTGAGGAGCGAGACGCTGGCTACCGGGGGTAGCCAGCGTTGTGGGCGTGGCTTAGGAAGCGATCAAGTTTCGGTAACGGTGATGGCGCCGGAGGGGCAGACTTCCACACAGCTTTCGCAGCCCAGGCACTCCTCGATATTCACCACGACGGCTTTGCCTTCCTGCATTTCCAGAACGCCAGCGGGACAGACGTTGACGCATTCTTCATCGCCGGTGCATTTTTCTTCATCGATGTCGACATTCCAACCCATGAGAGTTTTCTCCTCCTTCTCAAATATAGCCGAAGCTTGTTCCTTTCATAACTTATCCGCGGCTGGCAGATATGTCAAGAATTTTTCCAGAAGATAATTTTAAAGTATATTTAGGGAGATAGGAAGTGGTTGGACGGTTTTTGGCGTTGAGGCGATGTGGGCGGCGCCTAAAAAATATTTTTTTCACATAAAATTCTTCCCATGGTATTTTTGAATGTGTTATCTTGACAGACAAGGATAATTTTGTGATGTCGGAAGGAGGTTCTATGGACGTCAAGACCATTCTCTGGCCCACCGATCTCTCCCGCAATTCATTGAAGGCGGCGCCCCAGGTCAAGTCTCTGGCTGACAAGTATCAGGCCAGGGTTATATTGCTGTATGTGGGTACGGACTTGACCAACCTCTATGAGGGGTATGGTCACCCCGGGCAGGAGCATCTGCGCCATTTCCAGGAATGGGAACTGAAGAAGGCCAAGGAACAGATGGAAGGGATTTGCGCCAAAGATTTACAGGCCTGTCCCTTGCTGAACATTAAGTTGGTGCAAGGCGACCCTGCGACTGAAATCCTCAAGGCCATTGATGAAGAAAAGGCGGATATGGTGGTTTTGACCTCGCACGGCAAAGGGCAGGAGGCCCTGGATGCCAAGACTCCCGAGTTTGGCAGTGTGGTGCGCAAGGTTTTGTCGAAGTCGCCGAAACCGGTGGTGGTGGTCAACCCCTTGACGGCGTAGCGGTTTGTGGCGAACGCTGCTTTGGCTGAAAGTTTATGAATGCGCTTTTTGGCTTCAGTCTCCGCTTGTTGGTGAGCTTTGTGGCCGCCAAGTTGCTGCTGGGGAGTCTGGAGTTGGATTCTCCCGGTTATCTTATCGGTTTGAGCCTGCTCCTGACCGCCAATCTCTATTGGTTTGATTTCAGCAGATACAGTGACAGCCGGATGGGCGGGTGGTGCAAGAAGCCATCACAAGAGGACAAGGACGACTCCCGGCGGATATTGCCGCCTTCCAAGCCGACGGCGGGGCAAGGATCTTGAATGTATGGTTTTTTTCTGATCTGGGCGGTTGGGCCGACGGTGAGCGGAGGTTTGGAGCCGGGGCAGGAAGCGGGGAAAGCCTTCCCGGGAAATAAAGAAAAAGTATATTAAATCAAGATGTTAGCCGGTAAGCGGCGCGACGCATTTTTCCCTTGAAACGGCTTTGGGAATGTTGTATCTTTCACAATTAACGTGCCCGAAAAGAATGTGGCCATGGCTTTAAACGATCTGCTGCTGCAAAAGAAATCCGATATCCTGGACCGGTGGCGTGACCAGGTTTTTGCCAGTTATGCACCCGAGACGGTCCGCTTTCTCCGATCCCAGAAGGATCGTTTCGCCAATCCCATTGCCTATCAGCTCAATCGGGGGTTGACGGGCATCCTCGAGGTATTTTTGGAGGAGGCGGAGGCGGAGCAGATCATGGGTCATCTGGACGAGGTCATCAGGCTCAAGGCGATCCAGGAAGCCTCCCCGTCACGAGCTTTGGCCTTTTTATTCCTTCTTAAAACCATCATTCGCGAAGAACTAGCCCCCCAAGCCAACGATCCTGCCTTTGCTGCCGAGCTGAGCGAGTTGGAGTCTCGTCTGGATGGCCTGGCCCTGTTGGGTTTCGACGTTTTTATGCAGCGGCGGGAGCGTCTGCACGAGGTCCGGGTGAGTGAGATCAAGCGCAAAGTTGGGGCCCTGTTGCGTCGTTTGGGGATGGGGGACGAGTTTTTTGAGGAGCCTTCTGGTGAGGAATGAGACTCTTGTATTATTGTCAATCTTAAGATGAGGTGACTGTAGATGGATTTTTTTAAACGGCATTTTTTGGTGCCCCTGATTGCGGTGTTGGGTCTGATAGCCATCGCCTATGTAGGGGTTGCCGCCAATTTACAGTTTGTTTTTGGGGTGGTCATTCCCTACCTGGCGGTACTCATCTTTTTTGAGGGCCTGATCTATCGGGCCATCAGTTGGGCCCGGTCGCCGGTGCCCTTCAAAATTCCGAGCACCTGTGCCCAGGTAAAGTCCCTGCCGTGGATCAAACGGGACCTGGGGGACAGGCTGGACAACCCGGAAAACAAATGGTGGGCGATGGGGCGGATGGCGCTGGAAATTTTGGCTTTCCGCAGTCTGTTCCGCAACACCCGCACGACGCTGCTGCGGGATCAGGAGAAGCCGGAGGATTCGCGGCTGGTCCATTGGTCGTATAAGTGGCTGTGGCTGGGGGCGTTGGCCTTCCATTACGCCTTTCTCATTGTCATCCTGCGGCACATTCGGTTCTTTACCCAGCCGGTGCCCCAGTGGGTGACGGCGTTGGCGGAAGTGGACGGATTTGTGCAGTTTTATATTCCCACGGTGTATATCACGGGTGTCCTGATGGTGCTGGCCCTGTTGTATCTTCTGGCCCGGCGGATTTACACCCCGAACCTGCGCTATATTTCGTTGGCGGCAGATTATTTCCCCCTCTTGTTAATTATCAGTATTGGTATCACCGGCATCCTGATGCGCTATTTTTATAAAGTAGATATTGCTGCGGTCAAGCAGTTGGCTGTTGGTCTGGCGACCCTGAAACCGGTGGTGCCGGCTGGCATCGGCAGCATTTTTTATGTCCATCTCTTCCTGGTCTGCGTGCTGTTTGCCTATTTCCCCTTCAGCAAGTTGATGCATGCGCCGGGGGTGTTTTTTAGTCCCACCCGCAATCTGCCCGGTGACAACCGTTGGAATCTGCACGTCAATCCATGGAACTATCCGGTGAAGTTCCATGATTACATGCATCAGGAAGATGAGTATCGGGAAGCGATGATTGAGGCTGGGATCCCAGTGGAAAAGGAGAAGTAATGTGGCTAAGCTCCCTACACCTGCTGAATTAATCCAGATAAATTATCAGATGCCGTCCAAAGGCTGGATGGATCTGAAAGCGGAGATGCGGCCTGGCTACTACGTCAATGCCGCTGCGCCGAAATGGATGCAAATGATTGATTACCCGTTTCCCCGGGCATGGAACGTGGCTGATGAAGATTGGCAACTGCCCGAAGACTGGAAGGAACGGGTGCTCCAGGGCATGGAAGACCGCTTGCAGCGTTTCCGTTCTCTGAAACTCTTTTTTGACATCTGTGTGCGATGCGGCGCCTGTGCTGATAAATGCCATTTTTTCCTGGGCACCGGCGATCCGAAAAATATGCCGGTGCTGCGGGCGGAGCTGCTGCGGTCGGTGTATCGTCGGTATTTCAAGACGGCGGGCAAACTTCTGGGGGAGCTGGCCGGGGCCCGGGACCTGACCGACGACGTCATTAAAGAATGGTTTTATTACCTGTATCAATGCACCATCTGCCGGCGCTGTTCGGTTTTCTGTCCTTATGGCATTGACATGGCCGAAATGACCATTCTGGGGCGGGAGTTGCTGGCCTCGGTGGGCATCAACATTGACTGGGCCCTGGCGTCCGTGGCCCAATGTTATGACAAAGGCAGCCATATCGGCGCCACCCCTCAGGCCTTCAAGGACATGGTGGACTTTTTGGCGGAGGAGAACGAGCGGATTACCGGCATCACGACGCCCTGTCCGGTGAACAGGAAGGGGGCGGAGATCCTCTTTGTGGTGCCTTCGGGCGACTATTTTGCCGATCCGGGGTCCTATACTTTTATGGGGTATCTGCTGCTCTTCAAGTATCTGGACCTGGATTTCACCATGAGCACCTATGCGGCCGAAGGTGGCAATTTCGGCTGGTTCATCTCGCATGAGATGGGCAAACGGCTCAACGCCAAGATTTATGAAGAGGCCAAACGGCTGAAGGTGAAGTGGATCCTGGGGGGTGAGTGCGGCCACATGTGGCGGGTCTGCAATCAGTATATGCCCACCTGGTGGGGTCCCATTGATTTTCTGGAAGAGCCGGTGTCGCCCATTACCGGGACCAAGTTTGAGAATGCCAAAGTGCATAAGATGGTCCACATCAGCGAATTTACCGCCGATCTGTTTAAGCACGGCAAGCTCAAGGTAGATCCGCAGCGCAATGCCCATATCAAACTGACTTTCCACGATTCCTGCAACACGTCCCGGGGTATGGGTATTTTTGAAGAGCCCCGTTATATCATCAACCAGGTGTTGCCGGAGGGGCATTTCTTTGAGATGCCGCCGAACACCATCCGGGAGAAGACCTTCTGCTGCGGCAGCAGTTCGGGTATCAATGCCAATGAAAACATGGACATCCGCATGCTGGGCGGTCTGCCCCGGGCCAATGCGGTCAAGTATGTTCATGAGAAGTATGGGGTCAATCATCTGGGTTGTATCTGCGCCCTGGACCGGGCCACCCTGCCCACCCTGCTGCAGTATTGGGTGCCCGAGGTGGAGATCACCGGCATCACCGAACTGGTGGGCAACGCCCTGGTTTTTGATGATGAGATTGAACGCACCACCGACCTTCGGGATCGCCCCCTGGCTGGGTTCGAAGAGGCTGACGAAGAGGAGGGAGCGGAATAAATGGAGCACAACGGCAACTACAAGAATGAATTCGGTTGGTTTGCAGACAAGCCCACGGTTCCCAGGAAGCTCTTCCATGCCAAGGCGGTGGTGGGCGGCCTGCTCATCTTCCTGATCCTGGTCACTGCCCCGCTGTGGCGGAACCTGGGGAAAGTGGTGCCGGCCCCTGATCCCAAGCTGAATACCCAGGCTATTTTGGCGCTGCCGGAAAAGGACCGGGTCTGCGTGGAAGATACCGCGTTTATGAAGGCCAATCACATGCGGCTGCTGGTGGACTGGCGGGATGAGGTGGTGCGCAACGGCAACCGGGATTACATCAACAGCAAGGGCAAGCGGTATCTGGCCAGTCTGTCCAATAATTGTATGGAATGTCACTCCAACAAGAGTCAGTTCTGCGACCAGTGCCATAATTACGTCGCCGTGGCACCCAACTGTTGGGGCTGTCATTGGGAAAAAGAGAAAAAGCAAGTGGCGCAGACGGAGGCGAAGTAATGAGCATAAAGAGACGAGAATTCTTACGCTTGGCTGGTCTCTCCACACTCTTGGGATTGGGAGGTAAAGCGGCCTTTGAACTGATCGCCCCTGGCCAGTTGGATGCGCAGACCTACGCCCCCGAATCCCATGCTTTGAAGGCCAAACGCTGGGCCATGGTGGTGGATATGCGCAAATTGGACGAAAAAACGGCGGCCCAGTGCATCCAGGCCTGTCATTTGGCTCATAATGTGCCGGATATCGCCAAGCCGACGACGCCGGCGGCGGCGGTGTCGCCGGAAGATCAGGTCCGTTTCCGGATCAAGTGGTTGTGGACGGAAGATTATCACAATGCCTTCCCCGGGGAGGAGCACGAGCATATCCAGGAAAAACTGCACCACCTGAAATTCCTGGTGTTATGCAATCATTGTGACAATCCGCCGTGCGTGCGGGTTTGTCCCACCAAGGCCACCTTCCGGCGCCCGGACGGCATGGTTATGATGGACATGCACCGCTGCATCGGCTGCCGGTATTGCATGGCCGCCTGTCCCTTCGGGGCCCGGAGCTTCAACTGGAGGGATCCACGGCCGTATATCAAAGAGGTGAACCTCAATTATCCCACCCGGGAAATCGGCGTGGTGGAGAAGTGTACTTTTTGTGATGAACGGGTGTCCAAGGGTCAGATGCCGGCCTGCGTGGAGGTCTCCAACGGCGCCCTGACCTTCGGTGATCTGGGCGACCCCAAATCCAAGGTCCGGGAGGTGCTGCGGGCCAATTTCACCATTCGCCGGAAGGCCCATCTGGGCACGCTGCCCCAAGTCTACTACATCGTGTGAGGTCTCTATGCTGGAACAAGCCTTTACTGGTTCAAAAAAATACTATGGCCTGCTGGCAGGTCTGGGCTTCCTCATCGGTTTGGGAGCTTTGGGGTATTACCAACAGCTCACCACCGGTTTGGGGATCACCGGCATGGGCCGGGACGTGTCGTGGGGGTTTTATATTGCCCAATTCACCTATCTGGTCGGGGTGGCCGCGTCCGGCGTGATGGTGGTGCTGCCCTATTACCTGCATGACTACAAGGCGTTCGGCCGCATCACCATTTTGGGGGAATTTCTGGCGGTGGCGGCGGTTTCCATGTGTCTGCTGTTCATCGTCGCCGACCTGGGACGGCCGGACCGGCTGTTCAATATCATCAAGTATCCGACGCCGGGATCGGTCCTGTTCTGGGATATGGTGGTCCTCAACGGCTACCTGCTTTTGAACATCGTCATCGGCTGGAACGTCCTGGAGGCGGAGCGGAATGACACCAAATACAAGAAGTGGGTCAAGTTCCTGATTTACGTCTCCATCCCCTGGGCCATCTCCATCCATACGGTGACGGCCTTCCTGTATGCCGGTCTGCCGGGACGGGGATTCTGGTTGACGGCGGTCATGGCTCCCCGCTTTTTGTCCTCGGCCTTTGCCGCCGGACCGGCGCTGCTGATATTGTGCTGCCTGATCATCCGTCGGGTGAGCAATTTTGATCCGGGGCGCGAACAG
>CALGOE010000262.1 GCA_937958145.1 uncultured Desulfobacca sp. | reverse complement strand
GCCCCCACCCGCTCTTTGCAGACCCGGACGCAGCGGCCGCAGGTGACGCAGCGGGTGTTGTAGCGTTCGATCAGATTGGAGTCAAAATCATTGTTAATGGGTTTGCGGACCGCCTCGTAATCGACTTCGGCGATGGCCAATTCGTGAGTCAGGTTCTGCAGCTCGCATTCCCCGCCTTTATCGCACCAGGGGCAATCCAGGGGGTGATTGATGAGCATGAACTTGACCAACTCCCGGCGGATATCCTGGAGTTTTTCGGAATTGGTGACCACCTCCATGCCTTCCGCCACTTTGGTGGTACAGGCCGGTTGTGGTCTGGGCGGGCCAGGTTTGACTTCTACCACGCATATCCGGCACGAGCCGATGGCCTTGATCGCCGGATGGTAGCAGAGGAAGGGAATCCGAATGCCGTTGGCCTGCGCCGCTTGCAGGATAGTGCTTCCTTCGTCTGCCTGAATTGCTTTGCCATCGATCGTCAGATTGACCATTGTGATTTCCTAATTGTTGAGTGGATAGCGTTCAGCAGGCATGTGTTTACCGATCCACGTCGGCCAACACAATATCCATGGTCCCAATGAGTGCAATAAGATCGGACAACAGCCGTCCTTTGGCCAACACTTTCGTGGGCGACAAATTGATAAACGATGGTCCCCGCACCTTCACCCGGAACGGATGAGGGCTGCCGTCGCTGATAATAAAGAAGCCCAGCTCACCTTTGGGGGCCTCAATGGCGTGGTAAACCTCGCCTTTCGGAGGCGTGATCCCCTTTTCGATGAGCAGGAAGTGATTAATCAACCCCTCGATGGTGTTGTAAACCTTCTCCTTGGGAGGCAGGATGACCGTGGGGTCATTGACGTTAATGTCCCCGGAGGGCATCTTTTCCAGGACTTGGCGACAGATGAGGTTGCTTTGCACCATCTCTTCCATGCGCACTAAATACCGGTCATAGGTGTCGCCATTGCTGCCCAGAGGGATTTTAAAGTCAAAATCCTCATAGCTGGAATACGGGGTATCCCGCCGGATATCCCAATCCACCCCAGAACCGCGGGCCATGGGGCCGGACCAGCCCCAATCCAGGGCCTGCTCTTTGGTCATGACCCCCACGTCTTTGGTCCGGGCAATCCAGATGCGGTTTTTGGTCAACAGATTATGATAATCTTTGATCCTTTCGGGGAATTTTTTGACAAAATCCCAGGCCTTCTCAATGAACCCTTCGGGCAGATCCGCGGCCAGACCACCAATGCGCAGATAGCAGGGGAAAAGGCGCCCACCCCAGACCATCTCAAAGAGGTCCATCAATTCTTCCCGTTCCCTAAAGGCAAAGAACAACGGGGTCATGGCCCCCAGATCATGGCCATGGGTGCCGAGCCAAAAGAGGTGACTGGAAATCCGGGTCAACTCCGCCAGGAGCACCCGGATATATTGGGCCCGTTTCGGGACCTCGACGCCCAGCAGTTTTTCCACCGCCAGGACAAACCCGAAGTTATTGGCGGTGCCGGCCAGATAGTCCAACCTGTCGGTCAGGGGCAGACATTGGTGGTAAGTCCGGTTCTCGCACATCTTTTCGATGCCCCGGTGCAAGTAACCAATATCCGGATCGGCATTGACAATAACTTCTCCATCCAACTCCAACCAGACCCGGAGCACCCCGTGGGTGCTGGGGTGCTGCGGACCCAGGTTGAGGAGCATGGTTTCAGTCTTTGGAGCTAATTCGGCGCTGTTCATCGTCTCTACTTCCTAATACCCTTCTTGAGGATAATCTTTCCGAAGCGGATGATAGCCTTCGCATTCCGGCGGCGTCAAAATCCGCCGCAGATCCGGATGGCCGCTAAATTTAATACCCACCAGATCATAGGCCTCCCGCTCGTGCCAGTCCGCGGTACTCCAGACCGGCACCACCGAAGGCAATACCGGCAGATCATCACTGGCACAAAAGGCCTTCAGGGCAAACCGCTTTTTGAACTGATGGGAATATAAATGGTATACCGCCGCAAACCGGGGGGAGGCGGGATAGTAATCAACGCCGGAGACGGAAGAAAGATACTTAAAGGAGGTCTCCGGATCGTCCCGCAAAAATTGACAGACCGCCACCAACTGGGCCGGCTTGACCGTTACGGTGACATCCCCCCGAAATTCATACACATCCACGATGGCGTCGGGGAATTGCGCCTGCAGTTTCTCAGTGACCGTGTCCATGCTTCCTCCTGGCCGGGGCGATCTGATCGCGATATCTTGCCGTCAGAAATGGATCTTTCAGGATCTTCTCATGCAGCTTGAGAATGCCATAGAGCAGCCCTTCCGGCCGGGGCGGGCAGCCCGGGACATAGACATCCACCGGCAGATAGAGGTCGATCCCCTGAACCACCGCATAGCTGCGGAAAATACCCCCCGATGAAGCACAGGCGCCCATGGCGATCACCCATTTGGGTTCCGTCATCTGTTCATAAATCCGCACCACGGCCGGGACCATTTTCTTGGTGACGGTCCCCGCCACGATCATGAGATCGGCCTGACGGGGTGAGGCCCGAAAGGCCTCCATCCCAAACCGGGCAATATCCCAGCGGTTGGCCGCCGTCACGATCATTTCGATGGCACAGCAGGCCAGACCGAAAGTGGCCGGCCAGAGTGAATTTTTCCGGGCCCAATCCACCACCTTTTCCAGCGTTGTGGTGAGAACGTTGTTCCCTAAATGTTCTTCGATACCCATGCCCAAATTCCTCTTTATGTCAACCTGTAATCAGGCTTATTAAATTTCTCCCGGGGTTACTCCCACTGCAGGGCCCCCTTGCCCCAAACATAGGCCAAGCCCACGGCCAGGATGATAATAAAGATGGCCATCTCAATGAGGCCGAACAGACCCAGGGCCTTGTAGACCACGGCCCAGGGATAAAGGAAAATGGCTTCAATGTCAAACACCAGGAAAAACATGGCGATGACAAAGAACTTCACCGAGTAGCGGCTCCGGGCATCCCCCACCGGCACCATACCGCACTCATACGGCAGGTCTTTCACCGGCGAATGGGTTTTCTTGCCCACAGCCTCCGATAACGCCACCATACCCACAGCCACGCCCAAGGCAATGACCAAATACACTAAAATGGGTAAATAATCGATGAGCATCGCTCGTCCCTTCCTCTTGTCGGCGCGCCGCCCTTAACCCACCGGCTGCCGCCTGATCTGATCCACGCCGCCTCGCGCCCTACTTGCGACACTTACTGCAGGTGCCGTTGAGGTGGGCCAGATAATCGTCGCGGTAGCGCTCCATCGTGGTTTTAATGAAGAAAATGGGGCTCATGGCCAAGGCGCAGTTGGCACTGTCCATCATCACCTGCCCCACCTTGAGCATCTTGTCCATATCGGCCTCCGTGCCTTTGCCGTCGGCGATCTTGCAGATCAGATCGTAGAGGACCCGGGTGCCCCGGCGGCAGGGCAGACAGAAACCGCACGATTCATGCTGGAAGAAATACAGGATACACTTGACCACATCGACAATGCAGGTGTCTTCATCCATCACCAGCATGGTCCCGGAACCCAAGGCCCCTTCAATGGCTCCCAGGGCCTTGTATTCCATGGGGGTATCCAACTGGGACTCGGTAATGAAACCGAACGAGGCGCCGCCGGTCTGACAGGCCTTAAACTTTTTGCCGCCCCGGACGCCGCCGCCGTATTTGTCAATCAGTTCCCGGACCGTCATGCCCAGGTTGGCTTCAATGACCCCAGGCTTGTTGACGTGCCCCACCACCTGGAAGATCTTGGTGCCAGCCGCATCTTCGGTCCCTTTGTTTTTGTACCATTCGCCGCCCTTGGCGATGATCACCGGGATGCTGGAGAGGGTCTCCACGTTATTGACGATGGTGGGTTTGCCCCACACCCCCACCTGACCGGGGAAAGGCGGCTTGACCCGGGGATTGCCCCGCTTGCCTTCAATGGATTCGATGAGCGCGGTTTCCTCGCCGCATACATAGGCCCCGCCACCGGTCTGGACCTCGATGGTGAAACTGAAATCCGTACCAAAGATATTCTTGCCCAGATATCCCTTGGCCGTGGCCTGATCAATGGCGTTCTGCAACCGCAGCATGGACAGGTAATACTCACCCCGGACATAGATATAGCCATGGGAGGCCCCCACCGCATATCCGGCAATGGCCATGCCTTCCAAGACCCGATGGGGATCACCTTCCATAATATAGCGGTCTTTGATGGTGCCCGGCTCCCCTTCATCAGCATTGCAGACGATATACTTCGGGGTAATGGGACTGGGCTGCGTAAAGGACCACTTCAACCCGGCCGGGAAACCGGCCCCGCCCCGGCCCCGGATGTTGGCCGTCTTCACTTCATTGATCACATCCACCTGCCCCATGCTGGTGACGGCCTTTTTCAGGGATTCATAGCCGCCCCGGGCCACATAGTCATCCAGACTCATGGGATTGATCTGATCCAGGTTGGGGAAGAGGACCATCTCGTCGGCCGGCAACGGGTAGGCCAACGGCGGGATGGTCGTCCGCGCCAGGGTCCGATAATCCACCGTCTTTCCGGCCCGATAGTTCTCCAGAATCTCTTTGACCCGGTCTTTGGTGAGATTGCCGAAGACCACTTCGTTGATCTGCATGGCCGGGGAAACTTCACAGGTGCCCAGACAGGCCGTGTGCTCCAAGGTAAAGAGACCATCGCCGGTCGTCTGCCCCACCTTGATGCCCAACTCCTCTTCCAGGACCTCCTGAATATTTTCGGCGCCCATCACATGACAAGGCGCCGACTCACACAGACGAATAATGTATTTGCCCCGGGGTGTCACCGAGAACATGGTGTAAAAGGACATCACCCCATAGAGATAACCATACGGGATCTCCAGCTCTTTGGCCACCAGCTGCAGGGCCTCCAACGGCAGCCAATTGCCGCAGATATCCTGCACGGCATGCAGAATGGGCAACAGCTTGCCTTTCACCGCCCCCAACTGTTGGCACACGTCTTTGATGCTCTTGACCTGCTCCGCCGTCAGTTCCGCACTTACCGGCTTCTTAATTTCCGCCATGGTACCAGCCTCAATGTCTCATTAGGGAGTAAATGAAAAAAAACACAAAGCCGCAACCTACTTTGGCGCTCTAGCCATAATTCATCATGTTTTTATAATGTGTCACGCGGATTTGTCAAGTAGAATATGTGACAGAAGTAATTTTTCTAAAAACCGCCATATTCCTGATTTTTCCAGGTGTTAGATATCGGCCGGGCGTGCGCCCAAATCTTTTCGGCAAATTTACTCTTTAGATATCATGTGGTTATCCCGGGCGTGAGCCCCTTCGGCCCGCCGCCACCGCCCCGGCCGGTCCTGCCGCCGTGGCTTGACTTACCAGGGGCCGAATGATACAAAAAATATGCTAAAAATTTCGCCGCCTGGCCCGGTCCGCGGCACCCTGCACCGCTTTTTCTGGCCCGCGGCCCCGGCTGCCGCCCCGGGCCCCAGAGCGGGCAAGCCGGGTCCGCTTTTTGGCCAAAGGAGTCAGCCATGTTTCAGATCGAAGATTTATGGGTCAGCATCGAAGATAAACC
>CALGOE010000261.1 GCA_937958145.1 uncultured Desulfobacca sp. | reverse complement strand
CAACGCCACGGCGTCCGTCTGTGTCGCTCTCGGGTTAAGCAACTCCGGGCCGAGCCCTCGGGAGAGGTGGCAGTCACCTACACCGATGCTGCCGGCCGGCCCCATACCGAAATCTTCGATATGGCCGTCCTGGCCATGGGGCTCCATCCTCCCGCCGGTTGGGCGACCTGGGCCGAGGCTTGGGGTCTGCCCCGCAATCGCCACCATTTTTTGGCCACGGCCGCGGGCCTCAGGGTCCAATCCCAGCGGCCCGGCATCTTCCTCTGTGGCACTGCTCAGGAGCCCATGGATATCGCCGAAACGGTGACCACGGCCGGTGCCGCTGCGGCCGCCGTTTCCCAACTCCTGGCCCTGGCCGATCGTCAGGTCGGAGAGGTGCCGACAATGCCGGTGCCCACGGCGGCAGAGCAGTCGCACCCCCGCATCGGCGTCTTTCTCTGTCATTGCGGCACCAATATTGCGGGGGTCCTGGACCTCTTCACCCTGGCAAAGGCGGTGCACAACCTCCCAGGCGTCGTGCATGTGGCAGAAGAGCTGTTTGCCTGCTCCCTGGAGGCCACGAACCAGCTGGCTGAAGTGATCCGGGCCAAAAAGCTCAACCGGATTGTGGTGGCGGCCTGCACCCCCCGGACCCACGAACCGGTGTTCCGGGAAGTGGTGCGCGCCGCGGGGCTGAATCCGGGCTATGTCGTGATGGCGAATATCCGGGAGCAATGTGCCTGGGTACACCAACACGAAAAAGAGGCGGCCCTGGCCAAGGCCCGACATGTGGTGGCCATGGCCGTATATCAGGCCTCCTGCCTGGAACCGCTGCAATTGCAAAGTGCCGTGATTCTCCCCAGCGCCCTTGTCATCGGGGGCGGGGTGGCCGGCCTCACCGCCGCCCTGACCCTGGCTGACCAGGGATTCCCCTGTTACCTCCTGGAACGGCAACCGGAGCTGGGGGGGGTAGCCCGTCGGCTGCGGACCTCTCTGACCGGCCCGCAACCGCCGCAGCTTCTCCTGGAACTCATCTCCCAGGTGCGCAGCCATCCGAACATTACGGTGTTGACCCGCAGCGAGGTAGTCCGCCTGGAAGGCTATTGCGGCCGATTTCAGACCAAAGTGCGCCAACAGACACCGGCCGGTCCCCAGGACCTGGACTTGCACCACGGCGCCATTATCGTCGCCACCGGTGGCCGCGAGTTCCAGCCGCACGGTCGTTTTCTCTATGGGGAAGAGCCGCGGGTCCTCACCCAATTGGAAATGGAGTCTCACCTGCAGGCTGATACCCTCGCCCTGCCGGCCACCCCTGCCATTGTCATGATCCAATGTGTCGGTTCCCGGGAGCCGGAGCACCCTTATTGCAGCCGGGTATGCTGTGCGACGGCCATAAAAAATGCTATACTTCTTAAACAACGATGGCCTTTGGCGGATGTGGTCATTCTCTATCGGGATATCAGGACCTATGGCTTTTTGGAGGACGCCTATCTGCAGGCCAAGGAACTGGGGGTCAGATTTCTCCCCTATCTCCCGGAGCGCCCGCCTCGCCTGATCGTCGGCCCCAGGCGGCGTCTCCAGGCAATGGTATGGGATGAATTGTTGGCCACCGAACTGACGTTGCCAGCCGATTTAGTGATCCTCAGTGCCGGGATTGAACCCCACCCCGAGACGGCCCGGCTGGCCCAGGTCCTGGGCCTGCAGCGTTCGCCGGAGGGGTTCCTCATGGAGGCGCACCAGAAGCTGAAACCGGTGGAGACGGCCTCGGAGGGTATTTTCCTCTGCGGCCTGGCGCATTCCCCCCGGAATCTGCCGGAAACCATCTCCCAGGCCCAGGCGGCGGCGGCAGCCGCGGCTCGCCTCTTATACCAAAAAAGCCGCTGGAGCGGCGACATGATCGCCAGCATCCGGGCCAGCGCCTGCCGACGGTGTCTCAGTTGCCTGGCAACCTGCCCTGTGGGGGCTATCCGGTTGGGACCGGTGGGCAAACCGGCCGTGGAACCACACCTCTGCCAGGGGTGTGGGACCTGTGCGGCCCAATGCCCGGCCCTAGCCATCTCCATGAACCGCTTTACGGCCGCCGAACTGGCAGCACAGATTGCGGGGCTCTGCGCCGACTGATAAAAAGGAGTATGACCAGTGCGGGAAAGTTACTGTGGCATCTGTAACGAATGCCAATTGGGAGATTATGAATTTCTGGAAACCGTTGCCCTCATGAAGGAATACATTGAACGGTTCCGGGCCAACTACTGGACCCACTGTTTTCCCGACGAGGAAGGTTTTAATTTCGCCGAGTTTCGCAAGGGATTGAATTGGCTCCTCAGCCATAAGGATTGTCCCGGCTGTAAAGAGGGCCGAGGCACGGCCGATTGCCCCATCCGCAATTGTGCCCGGAGTCGCGGCATCGAGAATTGCTACGAGTGCCCGGATCTGCAGGGGTGTAAAAATTTCGAATTCCTGGAGGTGGAGTTTCCCGATGTCAAAATCAAACTGCTGCGTCGCCAGATGCAATTCAAAGCCCGGGAACACCACCGACGTTTGGAGGATTCCCGCCGGACGAAAGGCCAAAAATAACGTTCGTTATCCCCGGCGGCCATGATACCTATCGTTACATAACATAGCCCTGGATCTGAAGACGCCACCTTGCGTCGGGTGGATGATAGCTTGAGACGGGCTCAGACTTGAGCGGCATTCGAAGTAATTCGTCAGGCGGTCCAAGAAAGGAGAACTAGTTGGAATGGCGCCGGAAGAGGCATAATGGGAATTCACCCCTGCGCATCGGCACCCGGGGAAGTGCCCTGGCCTTGGCCCAGGCCACCCTGGTGCAGCAACAGATTCAACAGCGCTATCCTGAGATCACCGTGGACCTGGTGATCATCAAGACCACCGGCGATAAAATCCAGGACGTGCCTCTGGCCAAAATCGGCGGCAAGGGGCTGTTCACCAAAGAGATTGAGCTGGCCATCCTGGCCGGCGAGGTGGACCTGGGGGTGCACAGCATGAAGGATGTCCCCACCGAGGTGCCCGCCGGCCTGGTCATTGGCATTACCACGGTCCGGGAGGATCCCCGGGACGCCTTCATCTCGAAAAAATACCGCGCCCTCGCAGAGATACCGCCCGGCGGCCGCATCGGCACCGGCAGTCTGCGGCGCAAGGCCCAACTCCTGCACTTGCGCCCCGATCTGGAGATTGTCCCCCTGCGGGGCAATGTGGATACGCGGCTGCGCAAACTGGTGGACGAGAATCTGGATGCCGTGATCCTGGCCACCGCCGGTCTGCGCCGTCTGGGCCGGGCCGGGGAAATCACCGCCATTATCCCGGCCGCCACCATGGTGCCAGCCATCGGCCAGGGGGCCCTGGGGTTGGAGTTCCGGCAAGACGACGACGATACCCGAGAAATTTTGGCCTTCCTGGATCATCCTGCTACCCGGCAGGCGGTGGCGGCGGAACGGGCCTTTTTAGCCCGGCTGGAGGGCGGCTGCCAGGTGCCCATCGCCGCCTATGGGGAGCTGCGGAACGGCGCCATCGTCCTGGACGGCCTCATCGGTGACCTGACAGGCAGCCGGATCTTCCG
>CALGOE010000260.1 GCA_937958145.1 uncultured Desulfobacca sp. | reverse complement strand
GGCCTGATACAGGGCCCCGTCCACGCCGATCTGACCGATCAGGAACAGGATCAGGTCCTTGCCCCCTACCCATGCCGGCAGTTGCCCGCGGAAAATATATAAGACGGATTCGGGGACCTTGAACCAACACTCGCCGGTGATCATGGCCGCGGCCAGGTCCGTGGAGCCGACACCGGTGGCAAAGGCCCCTAAGCCGCCATAGGTGCAGGTGTGGCTGTCCGCACCGATCACCAGATCACCGGGGACGACAATCCCCTTTTCCGGCAGCAGGGCATGCTCCACCCCCATCTCGCCGCCATCGTAAAAATGGCGCAACTGCTGCTCCTGGGCAAACTGCCGCAAAGTCTGACACTGGATGGCCGAAGGGATATCTTTGTTGGGGGCGAAGTGGTCGGCCACCAACACCACCCGCTCCCGGTCAAAAACCTTGTCGGCCCCGGCCCGGCGAAATTCCTTGATGGCGATGGGAGCGGTAATATCATTGCCCAAGGCGATGTCCACTCTGGCATTGATCAACTGCCCCGGGGTCACAGACTCCAGGCCGGCATGGGCCGCCAGAATTTTCTCGGTTATGGTCATAGGCTGAGACATGGTGATTCCTAACTCTGCTTTTCTTATATAGATAGGTTATCTGGGGTGCGACGCTCTTGGGGGCAGCCCTCCCGCCCCGCCTCCCCCAGACATCTTCTCACAGGGTGTTGAAAAATCCTTTTCCCCGGCCAAGAGGCGGAGAAAAACCCTTATTTTTGACTTTTGGCCCCGCCAATAGCCCGCGCTGGGTCGGGGAAGGAAGCCTAACCCCCTCCCCTGCAGGCATTTGTTCAACGACCTGCTGACGTCCTCAGGACCGTGCTTCCTGTTCGGCCTGGGCAGCGCTGGCCTCCTGGACATAGCGCAGGCGGTTCAGGCCGTTCAGGAAAGCCCGGGCGCTGGCCGTGACAATGTCCGGGTCCACGCCCCGACCGGTCACAATGTGCCCGTCCTCCTCCAGTTTTACGGTGATTTCGCCCAGGGCATCGGTGCCGCCGGTAATGGAGCTCACCGCAAACTTCAGGAGGCGGCATTCGGATTTGGTCAAATGGGTGATGGCCTTGAAGGTGGCGTCAATGGGCCCGTCGCCAAAACTGGAATGGCGTTCCACCTTGCCGTCGATCTCCAGTTTCACCGTGGCCGTGGGTTTGGCCATGGTGCCGGTCAGAACCACCAACTCCACCAGCTTGTAGTACTCCGGCACCGACCGCCTGAGCACTTCCATCTCCACCAGGCTCTCCAGGTCTTCGTCAAAGATATGCTTCTTGCGATCGGCCAGATCTTTAAACCGGACAAAAACCCGGTTCAGGTCCTCTTCCGTCAGAGAATACCCCAAATTGCTCAATTTTGCCCGCAAGGCGTGGCGGCCGGAGAGTTTCCCCAGCGGCAGGCTGCTCTCTTTGATGCCGATGGATTGGGGCGTCATGATCTCAAAGGTGCTGGCCTCTTTCAGGACCGCATCCTGGTGGATGCCCGATTCGTGGGCAAAGGCATTGGCGCCGACAATAGCCTTGTTGGGTTGGACGATCATCCCCGTGAGCTTGCTCACCAACCGGCTGGTGGGATAAATATGCTCAGTGACGATGTCCGTATAGTAATCAAAGAAGTCTTTGCGGGTGGCCAAAGCCATGACCACCTCCTCCATGGAGGTGTTGCCGGCCCGCTCGCCGATGCCGTTTATGGTGCATTCCACCTGCAGGGCCCCGTTCAAAATCGCCGCCAGCGAGTTGGCTACCGCCAGGCCCAGGTCATCATGACAGTGGACACTGATGATCGCCTTATGGATATTGGGCACATGTTCCGTCAGATACTTGATCTTGGCGCCAAACTCCTGGGGCACGGCGTAACCGACGGTATCCGGGAAATTCACCGTCTTGGCGCCGGCATCGATCACGGCGGCAAAAACCTGGGCCACATAGTCCAGATCGCTGCGCGAGGCGTCCATCGCCGAAAACTCCACATTGGAGGTGAACTTACAGGCATACTGCACCGCCGCCACCGCCTCTTCCAGCACCTGCTCCCGGGATTTCTGCATCTGATACTTCAAATGGATATCTGACGTGGAGATAAACGTATGGATCCGAGGGTTCTCCGCCTCTTTGACGGCCTCCCAGGCCGCATCCAGGTCTGCTTTTTTCGCCCGGGCCAAACCGGCGATCTGCGGGCCGCGGATCTCCCGGGCGATCGTGCGCACCGCCTCCAGGTCCCCCGGCGAGGCATAGGGAAAACCGGCCTCAATCACATCTACTTGGAGCATCTGCAGATGCCGGGCGATCTGCAGCTTTTCCTTGGTATTCAAACTGGCGCCCGGAGACTGCTCCCCATCGCGCAAGGTCGTATCAAAAATAATGACTTTTTTTGCCATAACTCCATCTCCGTGGGTCCAACGGCAGCGTCAGCCGCCCCGCGACTGGCCGCGGCCGCAGAACCGGCCAGCGCTCCCAATCGCATCCCCATCGCCGCCCCGAGGCTGCACCAGCCTTTTTCCCAAGAGTACCGGGGGATCCGTTTGGGAACCTGAAATCTTCCGGGAAAACCTCGGCTTCCTTAACTCTGCAGCCGCAGCGGCCTCGTCGTTAGGATGATTCCGAAGTCTTCGTTTCCAGGCCTTCTACTCTGTCTTGCTGTGGTTCTTTCCTCCTCCGCCAGAGGAGGAGCAGGGTAAGGATCGGGCCGGAAATGACGTAGCTGGCCATGGCCAGACAACCCATAATCTTGGGCTCGATGGCGATCACCAGGAAAATGAGCACGGCCGCCACCAGCACGGGGAAGGGCTTGCGCTGAAACAGCTCAAACTTCTTGAAACTATAATACTTTATGTTACTGACCATCAAAAAGGAGAGTACGTAGATCATGCCGACGATAAGGCCATGCCGAGTGGGAGCCCACTCTCCCAGTTCATGGTACATGAGGATGGTCATGGCTACCATGGTGGCCGCCGCCGGAATGGGCAGGCCGTTGAAATACCGGGGATCGAATTCGCCGATCTGGACGTTGAAGCGGGCCAACCGCAGCGCACCGCAGACCACAAAGAGAAAGGCGGCCACCCAACCATAACGGCCGAACGGCTGCAGGGCCCAGAAATAAACGATGAGAGCCGGGGCCACGCCAAAGGCCACCAAATCGGCCAAGGAATCGTATTGGACCCCAAAATTCGAAGAACTCTGGGTCATGCGCGCCACCCGGCCGTCCAGGCCGTCCAGGACCAGGGAGACCAACACCGCCAGCGCCGCCACCTCAAAATTCCCATGGATGGCTTCGATAATGGCATAAAAGCCGGCAAACAGGCTGGCCGTCGTAATCAGATTGGGCAGAATATAAATGCCCCGGAATCTCTTTTTGTCCTTTGGTTTCTTCCTGCGCCTGGTCATGACCTTCTCCCCAATATGCTGCTGCCAGCTTTGACTTTTTGACCGATGGTGACCTGTAGCTGATAGGTTGCAGGGAGATAGAGGTCAACCCGGGAGCCGAAACAGATCAGCCCGACCCGCTCTCCCCGGTCCACCTCATCACCCTCCCGCAAGTAAGTAATAATCCGACGGGCAATAAGGCCGGCGATCTGGACCATGACAACATCCTGCTGGTCGGGAGTACGCAGGTGCACCGCCAGTTGTTCATTCTGAGCCGACGCTTCGGGCCGGTTGGCCGCCAGATAGCGTCCGGGCTGATAGTGCAACCCCAGCACCTGGCCGGCCACCGGCGCCCGATTGACATGGACGTCAAAAATATTCATAAAAATGCTTAACTTCTGCGCCGGCTGTTTTAAGAATACCTCTTCGCGCTCTGTGGCCAGCGCAATGATCTGACCATCCGCCGGCGAGATCACCACCTCGGCGGCGCTGGGCACCGGTCGTTCCGGATCCCGGAAAAAATAGGCAAAAAAAACGGTGGCGACCAATCCCATCAGCAACACCGGCCCGCCGAGCCACAGACCCAGGAGGCTGATCAGCAGGCCGGCCAGAATGAACCGGTATCCCGGCGCGGCAATAAAACCGCGGCGTTTTTTCATGACCGCCGGCCGGTATAGGGCAAAGTGTTTACTCTCGCCACTTACTTCCTCTGGAGCCAGCCCATCATGCTGCGCAGCTTTTTCCCCACTTCTTCAATGGGATGGGCCGCTTCCTGACGGCGCAGGGCGTTGAACACCGGCCGCTTGGCCTGGTTTTCCAAAATCCATTCCCGGGCGAATTCACCGGTCTGAATCTCATAGAGGATCTGCCGCATCTCCTCCCGGGTCTCTTCCGTAATAATGCGGTTGCCGCGGGTATAATCGCCGAACTCCGCCGTGTCCGAAACAGAATAACGCATATAGCTGAGGCCGCCCTGATAAAAGAGATCCACAATCAGCTTCAGTTCGTGCAGGCACTCAAAATAAGCGATTTCCGGTTGATAGCCGGCTTCCACCAGCGTCTCAAAACCGGCCTTGACCAGCTCGGAGACGCCGCCGCACAACACCGCCTGCTCGCCGAACAGATCCGTTTCCGTCTCTTCCTGAAAGGTCGTTTCGATGACGCCGGCCCGGGTGGCGCCGATGCCCTTGGCATAAGCCAACGCCGTGGCCAGGGCCTGGCCGGAAGCATCCTGGTGGATGGCCACCAACGACGGCACCCCCGCCCCCTTCTCATATTCACTGCGCACCAGATGCCCCGGACCTTTCGGAGCCACCATCACCACATCCACAGCCGGATCAGGAACAATCTGGCCGTAATGAATATTGAAGCCATGGGAAAAAAGCAGGGTTTTGCCGGGTCCCAGATGGGGTTTCAGGTCGTTCTCATAGAGCTGGGCTTGGACATGATCCTGGGTCAGAATCTGGATGACCTGACAATCCTGAGCCACCGTCGCCGCCGCCACCGGCTGAAAACCATATTGCAGGGCCAAGTCGTAATTCGGCGTGTTCGGCACCTCGGAGACCACCACCTCCACGCCACTGTCCCGGAGATTCAGGGCCTGGGCGTGGCCCTGGGAGCCGAAGCCGATGACGCCAACTTTTTTGCCATAAAGAACGTTGAGATCCGCATCCGCATCATAATAGATTTTCATGCTTCTGGTCCTTTATCCCGATCTACGGCCCCGGTTCACGAGGCCGCGGTTTTTTTGCTGCTGACGGCCCGAGGTTTTTTGGTCATTTCCTTTTCCAGGACCTCAAGCCGGAGTTTGTAATCAAAAAATTGGCCTTTCAGTTCCTCCAAAGACCGTTGTTGCCCATTGATCAGAATCTTCTGATAGCCCATATCCTCTTTGATGGCCCGAACATCTTCTTCCATCAGGGTGAATCGGCCAGAAAGATCGGTGAGTTGATTGGCCACCGCCTCAAGCCGGCCATGGGTGTCCCGCCGGTTGGTCTCGAAATTCCGCTCCAGATCGCTGCGGAATTCCTGCCAGCGTTGGTTTTGATCGCCGCGGAAATCATCCATGCGCTTATCCAGATCAGCCCGAAATTCGCCCAATCGCTTGTCATAACTGTCTCGAAATTCAACCAGGCGCTTATCAATATGGATCTGAAACTCCCCCTGACGTTGAGAGCCATCCTCACGGGATTCGATAAAACGCTGATTGATGTTATCCTGAAACCCCGCCAGACGCTTACCGATTTCTTCACGAAACTCGATAAAACGCTGGTTGTTGTTTTCTTGCGATTCGGCCAGACGTTTATTGATTTCCTCCCGGAACTCGGCAAACCGCAGATTGATGTCCTCCCGGAACTCGGCCAACCGCAGATTGATATCCTCACGGAATTCGGCCAAGCGCTGGGTTATATCCTGGCGAAATTCCGTGAGGCGGGCATTCATATCCGCCCGTTGATCATCAAACCGCTTTTCCAAGCCATCCAGCCGCGTCGTGATGACCGCCAGGCTCTGTTTGATGATCGCCAGTTCCGGCAGGATGAGGGCCTTGACGCTGTCCAGGATTTTACCGCCCGCTTCGGTCATGCTGTTCTCAGATCAGTCCTTCCGGGTCCGCTGGATGGCCAGCGAACCGGAACGCACCACTTCCTGAATGCCGATGGTCTTGAGCAGACCCAACACCGCATTTAATTTCTCTGTGGTCCCGGTAATCTCCAAAGTGTAGGTCGCCGGGCTGACATCCACCACCCGGCAGCGGAAGATATCGGCAATGCGCAAGACCTCAGCCCGCTGCCGGTCTTCAGCCTTGACTTTCACCAGGGCCATCTCCCGCTCCACATGCTCCGTGGGAGTGAGATCCACTACCTTGATGACATTAATGAGTTTACGCAACTGTTTGATGATCTGCTCAATGATCATCTCATTACCGCTCGTCACCAGGGTAATATGGGAAACATCCGGATCGATGGTCGGCGCCACGCAGAGGCTCTCAATATTAAAGCCCCGGCCGCTGAACAGGCCGGTGACCCGGGAAAGAACGCCTGGTTCATTATCCACTGAAACCGAAATCACGTGTCGCATGGTTCCCTTTCCTCTAGGTCAGAAGCATCTTATGCATGGGGGCACCGGCCGGCACCATGGGCAGGACGCATTCTTCCGGGGCCACCCGGAAGTCCATGAGCACGGGTTTGCGCGTGTTGAGGGCCTCCCGGATCACCGCCTCCACTTCGGACGGTTTTTCCGCCCGCAGCCCCAAGGCGCCGTAGGCCTCGGCCAACTTGACAAAGTCGGGCGACACCATGGGGGTAAAGCTGTAGCGCCGCTCATAGAACAACTGTTGCCACTGCCGCACCATGCCCAGAAAACCGTTGTTGAGGATGGCCACCTTCACCGGCAGGTCATACTCCACGGCCGTGGCCATCTCCTGGATATTCATCTGAATGCTGCCGTCCCCGGCAATGTCGATGACGATATCATCGGGACAGGCCACCTGGGCCCCCAAGGCAGCCGGAAAGCCATAGCCCATGCAACCCAGACCGCCGGAACTGAGCCAACGGTTCGGGTGCTTGATGGGATAGAACTGCGCCGCCCACATCTGATTCTGCCCCACCTCGGTGCTGATGATGGCATTCCCCTGGGTCAATTCGTAGAGCTTCTCCACCACGAACTGCGGTTTGAGCTCACCGCTGCTCTGGTCATACGTTAAAGGATGCTCCTGTTTCCATTGGTCGATCTGCGCCAGCCAGGCCCGATGCGCCTGGCTCAGCTCCCGGGGCAAATGCGCCGCCGCCAAGGCGTTGAGCTGACTCAAGGCGTCGTGGCAGTCGCCGACGATGGGAATGTCCACCACCACGTTCTTACTGATCGAGGTGGGGTCGATATCGATATGGATGATCTTGGCATGGGGCGCAAATTCCTCAATCTTCCCGGTCACCCGGTCATCAAACCGGGACCCCACGGCAATGAGGACATCACAATGGTGCACCGACATGTTGGCGTAATACGTCCCATGCATCCCCAGCATGCCCAACCACAGCCTATGGGGCGCCGGGAAGCCGCCCAAGCCCATGAGAGTCGTCGTCACCGGAATCTCCAAGGCCTCGGCAAATTTGGTCAACTCCTCGGAGGCCTTGGAGAGGATCACCCCGCCGCCGGCATAGATCACCGGCCGCTGCGCCTTCAGGATCAGATCCAACGCCTTCTTGATCTGCTTGGGATTGGCATGATAATTGGGATTATAGCTCTTGATCCGGATCTGCTCCGGAAACTTCGGCGTCGTTACCCCCTGGATCACGTCTTTGGGCAGATCCACCAGCACCGGCCCCG
>CALGOE010000259.1 GCA_937958145.1 uncultured Desulfobacca sp. | reverse complement strand
GGGCCTTGACAATTTCCGCCGATTTCACTAAGTTAGTTTAGGTTGTCTGGTTTATGGATTTATTCCTGCCACCTTTAGTCATCGGAGAGATCCCGTGCTGGAAAGGGATGCATACGAAATTCTGGGGGTACCCCGGGATGCCACTGACGCGGATTTGAAAAAGGCCTACCGCAAGTTGGCCCGCAAATACCACCCGGATGTGAATCCCAACGATAAAGAAGCTGAAAAGAAATTTAAAGAGATATCTGCAGCTTATGATATTCTCTCTAATCCGGAGAAGCGGGCCGAATACGACCGTTTGGGTGCCGCGGCCTACTATGCGACGCCGGAGGCAGCCCACGACTTTGAAGAAGTCTTTGCCTCCCGGGGTTTTGCCGATCTTTTCCGGGATCTCTTTGCCGGGCGAGGCGCCCAGGCCTATGGTGGTCCGGTGCGGGGAGATGATTTGGCCTATTCTTTGGAAGTTGACTTCCTGGAGGCGGTCAAAGGCGGTCATACCACCATCACGCTCGAGAAGGAGGTCACCTGTCCCGCCTGTCACGGCTCCGGCTATGAATATGCCGGTCAGACCTGTCAAGATTGCGGCGGTCGGGGGGTGATCGAGAAGAAGGTGGACAATGTCCGGATGCTCATCAACTGTTCCACCTGCCATGGCACCGGCCGCGTCGGCCAGCAGACTTGCCGCCGCTGTGGGGGCCGGGGCGTGGTCCTGGGCACCGAGACCCTGGATGTCAAGATCCCGGCCGGCGTGGATAATGGCACCCGTTTACGCATGACCGGCAAGGGCAATCCCGGCCTGAACGGCGGACCGCCGGGCGATCTCTTTCTGATCATCTCGGTCCGGCCCCACCCCCAATTCTCCCGGCAAGGCAATGATATTTATTACAAAACCACGATTTCCCTCTTCGACGCCGTCCTGGGAGGCAAGATCACAGTGCCCACCTTGGATAAACCGGTGGCGTTAACCATCCCGCCTGGAACCCAAAATGGCCAACGCTTTCGCCTTAAAGGCAAAGGCATCAAAACCGGGCCGAATCGGGTGGGGGATCAGTATGTGGAGGTGACCGTGGCCATTCCCAAAAATCTGCCCCCCAAAGCCCAGGAGATGTTTGCCTCTCTCAAAGAGATGGTCGCGGCACCGAGCAATTAATCCGGCTCTTTTTGGCCCAGCGGGAGCTCAGCATGACGACACAAAGATACTATTCTTTAAAAGTTGTGGCCCAAACCTTGGGGGTCCATCCCCAGGCCATCCGGCTTTACGAACGGGAGGGTCTGGTCTCTTCCATCCAGTGTGGTTCAGAACGCTACTATGCGGTTTCCCAGATCGACCGCCTCCGGGTGATTGTGCAGCTCCGCCAGGAGCTGGGCATCAATTTGGCCGGTATCGAAGTGATCCTGCATATGCGGGATCGCTTGCAGGAATTATCCAGGCAAACCCAAGAGCTCCGAGCGGCTGAGTCGCAGCCTGAGTCCTCTTGCCTCACCATTGGGCGTCGCGACGATTCATGACCCCACCGTGGCTCTGGTCCCGGCCCCTGGTGCCTTTGACCACGGCTCTGGCCGCCGGGATTGCGGCTCCTGCCGTCGGTGGTGCCATTCCCCCCTCATGGCTGTTTGCCCTTATCCCTGGCCTGACTTTGCTCTTGGCCATCCTCATCTGGCGGCGCTGGCCGGTATCCGGGGCCATCTGCCTGCTCTTTTTTTGTCTGGGCCAAGGACTTTATCAGCAAGCCGTTCATCCCCGTTTGGACGATACCCACGTCCGCTTCTTGCCTCAACACACTCCCATTAGTCTGCTGGGCACCGTGCAAGGCCGTTCTTTGTCCCGGGGCGAAGCTTATTCTTTGGACCTGGCTGCATCGGCCTGGTCCGACAGCCGGCAATGGCGGCCGGCTTCCGGGGTGGTGCGGCTGTATGGCGTCCCGGCCGCCGCGCCGTTCAGACCGGGCGAGACCATCGCCGTGCGCCTGCAGTTGAGGCCGGTGACGGCCGCATCGACCCCGGCGTCCCGTGGCCGTTTCCTGGCACTGACCCGACAGCAGATTTTTGTTACGGGCCAGCTCTGGCCGCAGCTGCCGCCGGTAAAAATCCGGACCGAGGCCACCACATCCGGACCATCGGCTTGGCGGCAGGACCTCCGGCAGTCCTGGTATCGTTTTTTAGAAACCCAACCTCAGCCCGCCCGGTCTATCTTTCTGGCCCTGCTGCTGGGGGACCAGAGCGAGATCACCCCCGAGCTGCGAGCCAGCCTGCAACGCACCGGCACCAGCCACCTGCTGGCCATCTCCGGATTGCACCTGGGCATGATCATGGCAACGACCTATATCATCATCTTCTGGCTGCTGCGGCGCTGGCCCTGGCTCTTGCTGCGCCTCCCTGCCATGAAGACGGCCCTGGTGTTGGCGGCGGGGCCCATGTTGGTCTATGCCTGGCTGGCCGGCGGCTCGCCGGCGACCCAACGGGCAGCCTGCATGTTGTTGGCGGGTCTGGTGCTGCTGCTCCTGGAGCGGCCCAAAGACCCCTTGAGCCTCCTGGCCCTGGCGGCCCTGATTATTCTGGTGGCTTCTCCTTTGCAGCTCTACGCCCTGTCTTTCCAACTCTCTTTTTTATCGGTGTGGGGACTGATCACGGTCAGGCCGGTTTTAGTAAAAATTTGGCAAAACCGGCTGGGAATGGCCGAGAGCTGGCCCCAGCGGTGGCGACCGGCGGCTTCTTGGCTGGGCCAAGCCTTGGCTGCCATCACGGCCGCAACCCTGGCTACCTTGCCGGTTGTCCTCTCGGCTTTTCATCAGGTGCCCACATACGGTATCTTGGTAAATCTTGTGGCGGTGCCCCTTTTCGGTGCGCTTATCCTTCCCCTGAGCTTTTTGGCCGTCCTCTTCTCATGGTATCCCCCTTTGGCCTGGGGTCTGATAACCCTGGCTCGCTGGGCAATGGCAATCGGCTTGGGCATTCTCGACGGGGCCGCGGCCCTGCCTGGGGTAGCACTGCGCCTGCCGGCGCCCACCTTACTCCAGACCATGGCCTATATAGCTGTTTTGGCTGGCATTTTCCTGGCCAAAAAGCGACTCTGGCGGTGGTTGGGGATCATCACCGGCATTCTGGTTTTAAGCGGCTCGATGTTTTTTTCCGGCTGGCACGGCTGGACCCAGGACAACCTCCAGGTGACGGCAGTATCGGGCGGCCGGGAATTATCCCTGGTAGCCACCTTCCCGGGGGGAGCGGTTATGGTCATCAATGCCGGCAGGCCCCAGGCCGTGGCCCAGTCCATGGCAGCCGACCAGGCATTGATACGATTCCTGCACGCCAGACAATATCTACGGTTGGATTATCTGGCGGCCTTAACCATCACTGCCCAGAATGCTCCCACTTTGCTGGCGTTGGCCCGGGAATTCGAACTACAGGAATTTTGGTATGGCGGCGACCGAC
>CALGOE010000258.1 GCA_937958145.1 uncultured Desulfobacca sp. | reverse complement strand
TGCTCCTGGTTGTAGGCCGCCTGGAGGGCGCGGCGCCGGTCCGTCTCCTCCAGCGCCGCCCGGATCGAGTCGGTCTCCCGGTCGGCGTAGAGGATCACTCGCCCGTTGACGTTCCGGGCCGCCCGGCCGCAGGTCTGGATCAGGGAACGCTCGGAACGGAGAAAACCCTCCTTATCGGCATCCAGAATCGCCACCAGGGATACCTCGGGCAGGTCTAAGCCTTCCCGCAGCAGATTGATGCCGATCAACACCTCAAAAACCCCCAACCGCAAGTCCCGCAGGATCTCCATGCGCTCCAGGGTGGTAATGTCGGAGTGGAGGTAGCGCACTTTCAACCCCAGGGTGTTGTAGTATTCGGTGAGGTCCTCGGCCAGACGTTTGGTGAGGGTAGTCACCAGGACCCGCTCCCGCCGCTCCAGACGGGCGCGAATCTCTCCCAGGAGATCGTCCACCTGGTTGGCTGCGGGCTTGACGGTGATTTTGGGGTCCATCAGGCCGGTGGGGCGAACAATCTGCTCCACCACCCGGCCGGCGGCCATTTCCAGTTCATAGGGGCCGGGAGTGGCCGAGACATAAATGAGTTGATGTACCCGGCTGGAGAACTCCTGGAAATTGAGGGGTCGGTTGTCCAGGGCCGAGGGCAGGCGGAAGCCGTAGGCCACCAGGGTCTCTTTGCGGGAACGATCGCCGTTGTACATCCCCCGGAGCTGGGGAATGGTGATGTGACTTTCATCGATGACCACCAGGGAGCGGCGGGGGAGATAGTCCAGGAGCGTGGGGGGCGGTTCCCCCGGCTGACGGCCGGTGAGATGCCGGGAATAATTTTCAATACCGTGGCAAAATCCCACCTCCCGCAGCATTTCAAGGTCAAAGCGGGTGCGTTCCCAGAGCCGCTGGGCCTCCAGGAGCTTCCCCTGGGCCTTGAACCAGGCCACCCGTTCCTGCAACTCCGCCTCGATGGCGATGAGGGCCCGCTCCCGTTGGGCCTCGGGGGTGACGTAATGGCTGGCCGGATAGATGGTGATTTTTTCCAGGGAGCGCCGGCTTTGCCGCCGCAGGGGGTCGATTTCATGGATCGCTTCCACTTCATCGCCCCAGAAATGGACGGCGATGGCCCGGTCTTCCTCGTAGGCCGGGAAGATCTCCACCCGGTCCCCCCGCACCCGGAAGGTTCCCCGGTGGAAATCCACGTCGTTGCGTTCATAGAGGATTTCCACCAGTTTGGCCAGCACCTCTTCCCTTTTCCGGGTCATGCCTTTCTCCAGATAGAGGAGCATGCCCTGATAGGCCTCTGGAGACCCCAGACCATAAATGCAGGAGACGCTGGCGACGATAATTACATCGTTGCGGTCCAGGAGGGAACGGGTGGCCGAATGGCGCAGGCGGTCAATGGCTTCGTTGATGGAGGAGTCTTTCTCAATATAGAGATCGCTTTGGGGGATATAGGCTTCCGGCTGGTAGTAATCGTAGTAGCTGACAAAATACTCCACGGCGTTGTGAGGAAAGAACTCCTTGAATTCCCCATATAATTGGGCGGCCAAGGTCTTGTTGGGGGCCAGCACCAAAGTGGGCAGATTGACTTCGGCAATAACGTTGGCGATGGTAAAGGTCTTGCCAGAGCCGGTCACCCCCAGGAGGACCTGATGGGGAACCCCCTCCCGGACCCCGGCCACTAATTGGCGGATGGCCTGGGGCTGATCACCGCTGGGGGCAAAGGGCACGACCAGTTGAAACTTCTCGGACATGATAATAGATTATGTCATTTTGGATATAGCTGCAAGCGAATTACTAGTTGAGGGATAGAGAAGCTGCCAGGCCCAGGGGAGGGCAAAGCGTGGCAAATGTGCCCCATCTCCTGGAGCACTGGCGCCGACGGGCGGCTTGGTCACCAGAAAAAAGGCAGGGGGCGGCGGCAGCCGAAAAAATAAGAGAGTTCGGCACCAGTCGGCGGGCTGCAGGCGGGTTGCCGCAGGGCGGCGCAGTCGGAAGAACTTTTCTCAGGGTGAGAGGAATAGTGCCGATGATACCGTTTTCCCCGTCAGGGGGGCAAAATTCCCCCTGGCAGGACCGTGGGCAGGGGCCGGCGGCGCCAGGCGCACCGTTTTTATCAAAAATTTTTTTGGCCGTCACCGACGCACGGAGGGCCGCCGGAACCCTGAAACGGCCAAGCCACGGCGCCGAGCGCATGCTCCGCACCGGCAACTGGTCTGGAAATGAAGGAAAAAGATGGAAACACACAGAATCCTCACCCTTTTCTCACCAAGGGGCTTTACCTTGACAGGGGCGGGAGAGGGGGAGATATCCCCGGTTAGTGGCATATTCTTTGCATTATAAGATTGTGAAAAGTTCAACTTACAAGGAGGAGGCGGCGACCATGCCCGTGTATGAATACAAATGTATCCAGTGCCAGGCTGAAGATGAAAGGATCGGTGGTTTGGACGATGATACCGCCCTCTGTTTGGAGTGCGGCAATCTCATGCTGCGCCTGAGCGATGACGTCTTTCGGCCCTATTTTGAGCAGCCCGAAGAAGAGCGGACCTCGAAAGAGCAGAAAGTGGCCTGAAGGCGGCGGCGCCGGTTCGTGATAATTATTTGACGTTTATGTCAAATAATTGACGAAGAGAAAAGGCTTGTGGCAACAAAAAAGAATATTGTTCTCGATAAGCTGAAAAAAATTACCTTCCCGCCGCAGTAACCAGTTCTTTGCGCCCATATTCAGAGGTGCACCAGCGGGAGAGGGGGCCGCGGTGCCGGCGACGTCAGACGTAGAGGATCGGCTCGTCTCCCGGTTTCCGGTGGATAATTTCGCCCAGGATATAGGCGGTTTCCTGGAAAGCGGTCAAGCGCTGCAGCACGTCTTGGACGTGTTCTTCTCCCACCACCACGACCATGCCGATGCCGTTGTTGAAGACCCGCCACATCTCTTCCTCGGGGATCTCACCTTTTTCCTGTAAAAACGAAAAGATCGGTGGAGGCGACCACTGCCGCCGGTGAATTACCGCCTGGCAGGATTGGGGCAGGATGCGGGGGAGATTTTCGGTCAAGCCGCCGCCGGTGATATGGGCCAGGCCGGCCAGAGGGAAGTCCCGGACCAGATTGAGGATGGTATCCACGTAGATGCGGGTTGGCTGCAGGAGTTCCTCTCCCAGGGTCCGTCCCAGGAGAGGCACATGGGCATCCAGGGCGAGGCCGTGTTGTTCCAGGAGGACCTTGCGCACCAGGGAGAAGCCGTTGGCGTGCAGACCGCTGGAGGCAATACCGATGAGGCGGTCGCCCACTGCGATCTCGGAGCCGTCGATGATCCGGTTCCGTTCCACCACGCCGACGACAAAACCGGCCAGATCGTAGTCGTCATCCTGATACATGCCGGGCATTTCGGCGGTTTCGCCGCCGATGAGGGCGCAGCGGGCCTGGATGCAGCCGGCGCTGATGCCTTGGATAATCTGGGTGGCCACCTCCTGGCGCAGTCGCCCCATGGCCAGGTAGTCCAGGAAAAAGAGGGGGGTGGCGCCGTGGACAATGATGTCATTGGCACACATGGCCACCAGATCGATGCCGATGGTGTCATGTTTGTTCATGGCCACGGCGATTTTGATCTTGGTCCCCACCCCGTCCGTGGACGAGACCAGCACCGGGTCGGTGTATTTATGGATATTGAGGTGGAAAAAGGCGCCGAAGCCGCCGATTTCCCCCAGGACGCCGCTGCGAAAGGTGGATTTGGCCAGGGAGCGGATATTTTTTAAAAATGCTGCCGCTTCGGCAATATCCACCCCGGCATCGCGATAGGTCACCGCCATGTTGAGTCTTCCCCCCTGGTAATCAACGCCGGTGCATGGGGTTGGGCCGCGGCCAGGTCAGGTGCAACCCCCTGCCGCGGCATTAAAATTCGGCACGTGAGCGAAAATGGCGTCGGATAGCAGAACTATGGCATTGCGGGCAGGTGCGGGTGGTTGTCGTCGCGTCGGTTGGTTCGTCCCAGGTATGTTGGCACTGCTGGCAGACGAAACGGGGGTGGGCCACCAGATAATCTCCCCCTTCGATCTTGATGGCTTTCCCATATACCAAGGCCTCGGCCACGGCCTTATGGGCCTTGGCCAGCATCCGGGTGACCGTGGGCCGGGAGACGTTCATCTCCTGGGCCACGTCTTCCTGGTTCAGGCCCACATAATCGGACAGTCGTAAAGCTTCCAGTTCATCTACACTGATGACAACCTGTTCCAAGCCCCGCATGGGTATGCCCTGCGGCTTGAAGAAGGTAACCCCCGGCTCGGAGGCAACCCAGCGGCATTTTCGCGGACGCGCCATGAAAAGAAAATAACCCCTTGCGCTATTTTGATTTTTAAAAATACCATAATTTTTGATAAATATCTAATACTATTTCTCTGGCGGCGGGACAGGCAAGATTTCTTCGGGACTCTGACCCAAGCGGTGCAATCCGGGGGGGCGCTCGCCCCGCATATCCGGGGACGCCGCAGAGAAATGGGAGTACCGTGCTGAGGGCGATAGGTTATGGACATACACACATATGAGCAGCAGGTAGCCGAGGCCGCGGCCTTCGTTGCGGCCCGCATGGGGCCGCGGCCTCGGGCCGCCATTGTTTTGGGCACGGGGGCCGGCGGTCTGGCGGCCCAGGTGGAGGGTGCGGCCGTTCTGCCGTATCAGACTATTCCTCACTTCCCCCAAACTTCTGCTCCCGGTCATGCCGGGCAATTGCGGCTCGGCACTCTGGCCGGCCAACCGGTGCTCCTCTTTCAGGGACGTTTTCATGCCTACGAGGGCTACAGCCTGCGCCAGGTAACCTTTCCGGTGCGGCTGGTGGCCGCCCTGGGGATCAAAACCCTTATCCTGACCAATGCTGCCGGCGGTTTGCGTCCCACCTTCCGGGCGGGCGACCTGATGCTCATTCGGGATCAGATCAACCTGCTGGGGGACAACCCCCTGGTGGGACCCAATCTCGAGGCCTGGGGGCCCAGGTTTCCGGATATGAGCCGGGTTTATGACCGGGACTTGGCTGATCTGGCCGTGGCGACAGCCCTGCAGGCCGGTTTGCGGCTCCAGGAGGGGGTGTATGTGGGGGTGCGGGGACCCAGCCTGGAGACGCCGGCGGAAACCAGGATGCTGCGCCTGTTGGGGGCTGATGCGGTGGGTATGTCCACCGTAGGGGAGGCCATCGTGGCGGTCCATGCCGGCCTGCGGCTGTTGGGTATTTCGGTGATCAGCAATGTCAATCTCCCTGACGCCATGCAGCCCGTGGCCATCGAAGAGATCCTGGCGGTGGTGCAGCAGGCCGAAGAGTCGTTGGCCCGCCTGCTCCGGGGAGTGGTGGCGAATCTGCCTGCCGACCTCTGATCGGCCAGGGCTGCTGTGACCGGTTTAAAACTGCGGGGCCGCCCCCGTTGGGTTGGCGCCGACAACAAGGAGAACCGTATGGAAAAAGTTTTTCCCGCCAGCACGCGGGAGGCAATTCTGGGGTTTCATCTGGCCGATCGCATGAAGGCCGAACTGCAGGTGGCGTCCGCCTTGCTGCAGAATCTCCGGGAGCTGACCGGCGCCGAAGAATTGGGCGCCCGCCGCCTGTTTATGGAATATTTGCGGGCCCTGGATCAAGATATCACCCTGTGCCAGTCCATTATCAGTGAGTCAGAGATGGTCCGGCTGAAAACGGTTTTCACCGGGCTGCGGGGTTTGGTGGCCGAAGGGCAATTGGCCGACATCCAGACAAACCTGACCTGGATGCTCACCATCATGACCACCTATGCCCAACGGGCCATGGAGTATTTGGTCAAAGAGAAGTTACTCTGATAGGTTGTTGAAAAAGTGCTTGCAGGAGAGGGGGCCCAGGGGGCGACGGCGCCTGCTTTCTCCCCCACCGCAGGCTTTTGGCGTCACGCAAGATTTCACTCTTGTGAGGAATGTCCAAAACTGCATTCCAGCCTGTTTCTTGGCGCACAGGCTGGAAAGCCTGTGCTACTGAAGCAGAGGCCGGAAGTGAGCGCTTTGCCCCCACCCTTAGACCAGGGCGGGGGATTTGCAAGATCATTCTGAAGTTGTGCCTAAGGCATTTGCTGGCCAGGAGGCATAACCCCGCAACCTCGAGGAGGAGAAGGAATGGAAACCCGCTGGGGACAGCTCTTTATGGTAGGCCTGCCCGGTCCGGAGATGGAGGCAACGGCCCGTTGGCTTATCCAGGACCTGCAGGTGGGGGGTATCATCCTGTTCCGACGCAATATCATTGCGCCCGAACAGGTGGCGGCCCTGGTGCGGGCCTGCCAGGAGGCGGCGGTGGCGGCCAGCGGTTTGCCCCTGTGGGTGGCGGTGGATCAGGAGGGCGGTCCGGTGCAGCGCCTCCGCCGCCCTTTCCCGGAAATGCCTGCGGCCCGACAGTTCGGCGCGGCCGGCGATCCGGCGGCAGTGCGGCTGGCGGCCCGGGAAGTGGGGGCAGCCCTGCGCGCCCTGGGGATCACCATCAATCTGGCCCCGGTCCTGGATGTGCCGCGGACCCAGGACTGCCCCTTGTGGGAGCGGGCCTACAGTTCGGAGCCGCAGCAGGTGGCGGCCTTTGGCTTGGCGGCCATAGAGGGATATCTGGCCGGCGGGGTCCTGCCGGTGGCCAAGCATTTTCCCGGTCTGGGCGCCACGCGTCTGGACTCCCATCTGGATCTGCCCGTGGCCGCGGGCGGTGAGGAGGAACGGCGGCGTGACCTGTGGCCCTTTCAGGAGGCCGTTGCCGCCGGGGTGCCCGGCGTCATGGTGGCCCATGTGGTGGTTCCCGAGTGGGACGAGCGGCCGGCGTCGTTGTCGCCCACCGCGGTCAGCCAGGTCCTGCGGCAACGCCTGGGATTCAGCGGGTTGGCTTTTACCGATGATCGGGAGATGGGGGCGATTCGCAATCATTACCCGGTGGCCGCGGCGGCGACGCTGGCCGCCGCGGCCGGTCACGATGTTTTGTTGATCTGTGAGCACGCCCACCATGTTGAGGAAGCCCTGACGGCCCTGTCCCGGGACCCTGCCCTGAGGGAGGGACTGCGGCGCAGCCGTCACCGGATCCTGGTCCAGAAACAGCTTTTCTGGACCGGGCAACGGGCCCGACCCTGAGCCGGGGGCGAACAAGCTTGTCAAAAAGTGTCCGGCGCTGAGGCCGCAGGAAACCCTATGGTGTGCCCGTATCCCCTACCTGTGAGGGCAAACCAAAAGCCGCATGGCAGCGCAGCTATAAGTTGTCCGAAGGCCAATAATTTGCTATTATAAAGATTACCTCATGGGCCGGAAGGCTGCCGCCCGGCCAGGATGCCCTGACCACCATTGGGGCGGCGATCACATCCGGCTGCGAATCACGGTTTTCTAACTTTCCGACGCAACCTCTTAACCACCGTTTCTTTTTACCGATTTATCGTATCTTCGGCCGCAGCACCCAGGTTGACTGGTCAGGGGAAGGGAGGGGCATGGCGCACAGGAAACGTCTGGGAGCCATCTATTTGGGTGGGGACCGCTGTTTTTTCCGGGTTTGGGCTCCCTTGGCCAGCTCTGTGGCCGTCCATCTGGTGGCCCCGCAGGAGCGGCTGCTGCCGCTGTCACGCCACGGCGACTACTTTCAAGGGGCCTGGCCGGACATTCCTCCTGGCAGCCGGTATTTTTATCGCTTGGATGGCAACCGGGAGCGTCCTGACCCTGCCTCCCGGTGCCAGCCCGACGGCGTCCATGGTCCCTCCCAGGTCGTGGATTTGACCTATCCCTGGACGGATACGACCTGGATCGGCCGGCCGTGGCGGGAGTATGTCATCTACGAACTGCACGTGGGCACTTATACGCCGGCAGGGACCTTTGCGTCCCTTATCCCGCACCTGCCCCGGCTGCGGGAGCTGGGCATCACCGCCCTGGAACTGATGCCGGTGGCGCCATGCCCCGGCGTGCGGAACTGGGGCTATGACGGCGTCTACCCCTTTGCCGTGCACCATGCTTACGGCGGGCCGGGCGGCCTGCAGCAGTTGATCGACGCCTGCCACGGACAGGGGTTGGCCGTCATTCTGGACGTGGTTTACAACCATTTGGGTCCCGAGGGCAACTACTTCTGGGAATATGGTCCGTATTGTACTGACCAATACCGGACGCCCTGGGGTCAGGCCATCAACTATGACCAGGCCGACTCTGACCAGGTGCGGGAATTTTTCCTTGCCAACGCCCTCTCTTGGTTTGAGGACTTTCACGTCGACGCCCTGCGGTTGGATGCCCTGCATGCCATTGTGGATCTCTCGGCGCAGCCCTTTCTGGCGGAGCTGGCCACCGCGGTGGCCCGGTTGGGGGAGCGTTTGGGCCGCCGCCTCTACCTCATTGCCGAGAGCGACCACAACGACAGCAAGCTTTTGCGACCCCAAGCTTTGGGCGGTTATGGTCTGGACGCCCATTGGCTGGAGGATTGCCACCACGCCCTGCATGCCCTGTTGACCGGCGAACAAGGGGGCTACTATCAGGATTTTGGCGACCTGGAGCACCTGGCCACCGTCTATCGCCAGGGGTTTGTCTACACCGGTCAATATTCCCGCTTTCGGCGCCGCCGGCATGGGGCGCCGGCCGGGGCGGTGACGCCGAACCGTTTTGTGGCTTTCAGTCAGAACCATGATCAGATCGGCAACCGCCCCTGGGGGGAGCGCCTGGGGCATCTTATTTCTCCGGCGGCGGTCCGATTGGCGGCTGCGGCGGTGATTCTGTCCCCCTTTACGCCCTTATGCTTCATGGGCGAAGAGTATGGCGAGACGGCCCCGTTTCTGTATTTCGTGGATCATGGGGACCCACAACTCATTGAGGCGGTGCGCCGGGGCCGACGGGAGGCTATGGCCGCCTGCGGCTGCCGGGGGGAGGCGCCGGATCCCCAGGACCCGGAGACGATGGCGCGCTCCCGGCTTGACCTGACCTTACTGGCACAGGAACCCCACCACACCCTCTGGCGGTATTACCAGGAATTGTTCAAGCTGCGCCGGGAAATGCTGGACGAAGTCGATCTGGGGTTCTCCTCCCCCGAGGTCAGCATCACCGGCAGCCCGGAGGTGTTACAGCTCCTTTACCGCGGTGACGGCCGGCAGTATTGCCTCCTCCTGAATTTCCAGCGGGAACCGGCCCAGGTAGCATTGCCGCCTGGCTCGGGCCTTTGGGAGTTGCGTCTGCAGTCCAGCGCGGCGGCGTGGGGCGGGCCCGGTCCAGCCGTTCCGGCCACAGCGTCCGCAGGCGCCAGCCTGAGGGTACCGGCTCAAACCTGTGTGGTTTTTTGCGCCCGGGAGGAGCTCGTATGCTGACTTATATCTGTATCCACGGCCACTTCTATCAACCGCCCCGGGAAAACCCCTGGCTGGAAGCCATCGAAATCCAGGATTCGGCCTACCCTTACCATGATTGGAATGAACGCATCACGGCGGAGTGTTATGCTCCCAATTACGCCTCCCGGATCCTGGACGGCTATGGCAATATCGTTAAAATACCAAATAATTATGAACAGATAAGTTTTAATTTCGGCCCGACCCTGTTGTCCTGGCTGGAGGACAAGGCCCCGGAGGTCTATCGTCACATCTTGTTGGCGGACGAACGCAGCCGGGAGCGGTACGGCGGGCATGGTTCGGCCCTGGCCCAATGTTATAATCATATGATCATGCCGTTGGCCACAGATCGGGATAAATATACCCAGGTGCTCTGGGGGATGCGGGATTTTCAGTACCGCTTCCGGCGGGATCCCGAGGGGATGTGGCTGCCGGAGACCGCAGTGGATCTGGCGACCCTGGAAATCATGGCTGAGCTGGGGATCAAGTTCACCATCCTGGCGCCCCGCCAGGCTCACCGCATCCGCCCCCTGGCGGGCGGGGAGTGGACCGATGTCAGCGGTGAGCGCATTGATCCCACCCGGGCCTACCTGCAGCGTCTGCCCTCGGGGAAGAGCATCGCCCTGTTTTTTTATGACGGCCCCATTTCCAAGGCGGTGGCGTTTGAGGGGCTTTTGAACAAGGGGGAACTCTTGGCGGACCGTCTCCTGGGGGCCCGTTCCAGCCAGCGCTCCTGGCCGCAACTCATCCATATCGCCCTGGACGGCGAGACCTTTGGCCACCACCACCGCCACGGCGACATGGCCCTGGCCTATGCCCTGGACTACCTGAAAATGGTGCCAGACATCAAGCTGACCAACTATGGCGAATATCTCGACAAGCATCCCCCGGAATGGGAGGTCGAGATTTATGAGCATTCCTCCTGGAGCTGTGTGCATGGCGTGGAACGCTGGCGGGGGGACTGCGGCTGTCGCACCGGGCTGCATCCGGACTGGCACCAGGGCTGGCGGCAACCGCTGCGGCAGGCGCTGGACTGGCTGCGGGATGAACTGGCGCCCCATTATGAAGAGAAAGCCAAGCCATGGTTTGCCAGCCCCTGGGGGGCCCGCA
>CALGOE010000257.1 GCA_937958145.1 uncultured Desulfobacca sp. | reverse complement strand
CTCGATCATCACCTCTGCCAGGTCCATAATGGAGATGACCCGCATCTTGGTGACCATCACCTCTCCGCCTTTGGCCAACAGGGCGCCTTGGAGAACCAATTGGGCGGCCCGTTCCAGGGACATGATGAAGCGGGTCATGCCGGGATCGGTGACCGTTACCGGCCCGCCCTGCTTGATCTGGTCCGCAAAGACCTGAAAGACGGAGCCACGGGAGCCGACCACATTGCCGAAGCGGACGCTGGAAAACCGTTGCTGGGGGTTGCGCCGCACGGCGTTGGCCGCGGTAATGAGCCGTTCGCCCATCAATTTGGTGGTCCCCATGACGCTGGTGGGGTTGACGGCCTTGTCGCTGCTGGTGAAGATGACCAACTGGGTGCCGTTGCCGATGGCCGCCTCAATGATATTTTTCACCCCCAGAATATTGGTCTGCACCGCCTCAAAGGGGTTGTATTCGGAGAAAAAGACGTGTTTAAAGGCGGCGCAGTGAAGGATGATATCCGAGCCCCGGGCGACCGCAGCAACCTTGAGGGGATCCCGCACGTCCCCCAGATAGGCGGTGACGTTGTACTGCGGCCGGAAGCGTTCGTTCATCAGGAACAGTTCGCTCTCATTGTTGTCCATCAAGCGGATTTCCGTGGGTCCGAGGGGGATCAGCTGCCGCACCAGTTCCTGGCCGACGGAACCGGCCGCGCCGGTCACCAACACGATTCTGTTGCGAAAAATGGTCTCCATACCTTGTTGTCCTTGTCCATTCTGGGGTGCGTCTCTCGTGACCGCTCTGTCCTGCAAAGAGTAGCGGTGGCGTTCAGACAATAGTGTCGCCCGCTTCCGCCCCTACCAGCCGGTTGAGGTCCAGGGTCAGCACGCCGGCCGGAGCACCTCCCCGGTGTTGCTGGTGGAACCCGGTGTCAACTCTCGAAATCAGGAGGTGCTGCTTCTGGGTCAGCCAAGCCTGGTTGCAGACCGAGAAATTCTTCGTTGGCTTTGGCGTAGTCTTCGTGGCGCCCGATATCCAGCCAGTAACCGGTGAAGGGATAGAAATGCACCTCCTGGTTGCAGCTCAGCAGATATTTCACCAGGTCGGGGAAGTCCAGGTAGCCGGGGGAGGGGCCGGAAGCCAGGGGCCCGGGGCCTGAAATGATGCCCTCGCCACCGCAGGAGGCCACTTTGGCTGTGGCGGTCTGGTGATAGGCCTGGATGTAATCCAGGATGGCCGGTTCGAAGACATAGATGCCCATGCTGACCAGGTAATGGTAGGACGGTTTCTCCACGTAGTCCTGGATGCGGGTGTCGCCGTCTTTGATGATCACTCCCAGGTCAATGGTCACCTGCCGGTTATAGGCGCCGACCGTGGCGATGCCCCCCGCCTGCTGGTGGAAGTCCAGCAGGTCCTGAAAGTTCAGGTCGGTGAGGACATCGGCGTTCATGACCAGGAAGGTCTCGTCAAGGCCGTCTATCAGGGCCAGGGGACCAGCCGTCCCCAGGGGTTGGGCCTCAAAAGAGTAATCCAGCTGGAGACCAACCTTGCTGCCGTCGCCAAAATAAGCCTGAATAAGATCAGCCATATAGCCCACTGCCAGGGTGATATGCCGGAATCCCTGGGACCGCAGCTGGTTGAGGACAATCTCCAGGATGGGCTTGCCCCCCAAGGGCACCAAAGGCTTGGGAATCACTTGGGTCAAGGGCGCCAACCGCACGCCTTTGCCGCCTGCCAGAATCACCGCCCGCATAATCATGCCTCCTTAGGTTCAGGCAGTTAATTTGTAGGCCCACAAAACGGCAAAACCGTCAAAATAGGCATGAGTCATCCACCAGCGTGCGGCCGGCCTGCTGCTGACCATAGCCATTGGCCACCACTGGCACACCGGCTGGGAGGGAACATGCGGTTCCAGGTTTGCACTTCTCCAGAAAGAGTCGGGGTTGCAGACCTGCCTGGCCGCAGACCTCCAACATCTTCTGCAGTTCGTAGTGGGAGGCGCTGGCCACGGCGATGAATATCTGCTTGACCTTGTAAAGCTGTGAGATGATCTCCAAATGGTGGCGGTCCCCCAGAATCTTGACGCCCCCCAAACGTTTGCCCCGCTTTTTGGGAGAATCGTCAATGAAACCCACCACGTCATAAGCCGGTTCCTGTTCTTTCTGCAGAAACCGCAGACAAAGTTCGCCGCAGTCCCCGGCCCCCCAGATGAGCACCGGGATCCGGGCCATATCCTGGGAAGGTTGGGCTTTATAGCGCAGATAGAATTTCTTGGCCAGAGCCCGATAGCCCACCAGGAGGGTCGTGAGCGCAAACCAGTCGATGACAAAGACGCCCCGAGGGTAGCCAACGGTCAGCCCTAATAAATAAGCCGTGACGATGAAGATGCCGCTGGCCGTTGCCACCCCCTGGATGACCCGCTTGATATCGTAAAAAGACAGATGGCGGATCAGGACGTAGTAGAAGCCGAAGCCGATAAACACCGGCATCCTGGTCAGGACCGCCCATGGCAGGAGCCAGTAAAAGGCTGCCAGAGAGGTCGGGTCTTTGGGCAGACCATCAAAGCGCAAAAAATGCGCCAGGGCAAAGGACAGGACACAGCAGACCAGGTCGACACCGAAAAGGCAGAGCTGGCTGCGGTTGTCCCAGAGATGGCGCCGGCCGATGGCGCCGGCGATCGTCACCCACAGGCCCAGGATGAGATATTCGAGATTTTTCCACAGAGAACGGTCCTCAATATACTTCAGGTCCAAGGGAAGCTTTTTGGGCAGAATCTCTTCCAGATAGAACTGCTGCGGATCCACCCCCGGCGGATAGAGC
>CALGOE010000256.1 GCA_937958145.1 uncultured Desulfobacca sp. | reverse complement strand
ATTGAATGCAAGGGCGCCGTTAAAAATGATCCACATGCCTTGGAGGAGATATGCGGCACCATCATGGCCGAGACCAGAGAGGGCTTGGGAAGGTTTGCGGTTCCCATGTTGCTGCGGGGGAACTTTCCAAGTGATCCAGCAGAGGCACTGCAAATGTCGAAGGAGAGTATCAGGTGGGAGCCTTTGGAAATCGGCTTGAATTGTCTGCAGCAAGGTCTATTGAACCAAATTCGGGACCTCATCAACGATGCCATTGAAAAAAAGAGGACGACCTCCGAGTAAATCAGGGAACGATATCTTATTTAGTCATTTATGGATTCGAGACGATACTTCATTCGCAAACCCGATCTGGACACCGTCTATACCGCCTTCCTGCTGGGCTGGCGGCCGGGGGCGGTGGTGCGTCGGGTCCCGGGCCAGGCGCCGCCGGAGATCCTGGCCGATCCCGGGGTCTACTGCCTGGAGTGCGGCGGCGCCGGCCAGATGGCCCTGGGCAATTTTGACCACCACAACACGCCGCTGGCCTTGCCGCCGGCCTGCCTCCAGGCCCTGCACTGGCGGGAGCCGGACGATCCCCTGGTGTGGGAGTGGGGCGCCTATGTGGCCGCGGTGGACCTGGGCCGCAGCGGGCGCGGCCGCCTGCCGGGCTGGTCCTTGAGCCAGCTCTACTCCGGGCTGCGCCTGACGGTGCCGGATCCCCTCGTCCAATTGGCCGCCGGGGTTGACCTGCTGCAGACCATCGTCCACCTGCGGCTGCGGCCCACAGAGCCTCTGCCCCTGCTGCCGGGCTGGGAACCCTACCGGCAGGCCAAGCAGCACCTGTGGGACCGGCTGGCGGCCCTGCTGCCCCAAGCCGTGTATTTTACGACCCAGGCCGGGCGGCGGGGCGGTTATCTGGCCGCGCCCTACCCCGGCGTGCATGGCCTGCTGCGCCGCCAGGGCTGCCAGATCACTGTGGCCCAGGGTCTGGGCCAGAGCCACGGCCCCAGCATCACCATTGCCAGCCAGGGCGCGGATCTGCGGCCGCTGCTGGCCCACCTGCGGCGCCTGGAGCCCGGCTGGGGCGGCCCGGCCCAGGGCACCATTGTGGCGGCACCGACGACAGGCAGCAGGTTGCCGCAATTGACACTGCTTAACCTCATCCGGGAGTTTCTGTAGCTATGGTAAACACGACAACGCCCTTTACCCAGGATGATCTCAATGACTGGCTGGCCTGCTCCAAGGAGGCCGGCCGCCGGGTCTGGTTTATTTCCGGTTTGTACACGAATATGCAGTATTATGCCACCAAACAGGCTTTAACCCTTTTCGGCTATCATGAACTCCAGAAACAGCTGACGCATGAAGCCATTGCCCCGCACCAGGCCGCGTCGTATGAGACCGAGGAAGAGATTGAGGAGTTGTCCGAAGAGACCATGGGAGAGCCTTCCCCACCCAACAGACCTTTTCAGAAGTCTCTTCTGGTGGAGACCCTCAATGAATTGGCCAGCGATGTCATCCTGGAGTATCATGCCTGGATGAAGGAAAAAAAGACGCCGGCAGATTTCGCTGCCCTGGGTATCGGCGGCTTTCTCAATTATACGAAAGTTACCTTGCGGCACCGACTCTGCGACCGGATCAGCACAGAGCTGAAAATCGAGCGCCGGGAGGATGTCACGTTGGGCGACCGTCCCTCTGCCGGTGATGAGGACCTGACCGAAGCAACCGCAGTTTCTGATCTCTTGGAGCTGCGGACCGAAATACCGGGCCGTTCGGACTCTGCCCAGGCAAAGCTCCTGGCCGACCGCTCGATGGGTCAGGAAGCACGGATCGTCCTGCGGGAATTTCAAGAGCGGTGCCGGGAAGTGATCCAGCATATCCTGGCCGCCTTCAGCGCCAGCTCACATTTCAGGCAAGCTGCGTCTCTGCGTTCACGCTTAGAGCTGCTCAGTCAGCTGCCGGAGAGCGAGTCCTGGGAGATCCTGGCCTTCCTGACCGACAACTACCGTCATCTGGATTACAAGAATTTTGCGGCCAACCGCATGGGTGGCACGTTCAACCAGAACAAATGGAACTCCTACAACCGCCGCCTGCGGCAGAAGTTGATGGAATTCCTCACCACCTATCCGGATCAGGAGCAGATTGCCCAACTGCAGGAGTGTGTGCAATGCTTAATGGAAGCCCAGAATCTGTAGAGGCCGTCACCGCCTGGCGGGAGCAGCTCTACCAAAAAGGCCGGCCGGTGTGGGGCCCGGCCCTTTATGATCTGCAGACCCTGGCTGCCATCCGCCAGGCCGTGCTCGAGGCGGCGGCGCCGGTCCGGGAGATCGGCGGCGTTCTGCTTCTGCCCTATCAGCCCGAAGCCGAGGCCTCCCTGCTCCATTTGCTTACCCTGCTGGCCGGGAAGTTTCGCTGGCAGCGGCAAGCAGTGGCCTTTAGCCAGTTCCTGGCCGAGCCTTACCTGCTGCTGCCGGCCGCCCCCGTGTCTTATTGGTTCATCCATCAGGCCCCTTTATTTCAGAATCTCACCCTGGCCCTGGAAGCCTGGCTGCGTCCCGGCCGCCTGGCGGTCCTCACCGGTCCGGCAGGCTACTGGGAGGCCCAGCCGCCGCAAGTCCCTTATGTGACCATTGCCGCCCTCCACGACTATGTGGAGCCGGTGGAAGGCCTCCTGGCAGAATTTGCCCGGGAGGAAAAAGCGACGCTCCAGGACGTGGCCCAGAGTCTGGCCGCCAGCTCCCAAGACTTGTTGCGCCAGGCGCACCATTGGGTGGCCCTCGCTGACGCCTGGGGCGTGCCCCTGCCGTTGGAGCTTCTGGCCCGCCTTCTGGACGCCGACGAAGATCTGCTGGGCGAAGTCATCGAAGATGCCTTCCAACGGGACATCCTGTTCTGGGTGGAGCGGGAGAAACCCCCCGCCCTATTGGTGGCCAGTCGGGGCGTCAACTACGCCCGCGGCTATCTGCAGCAACAGGCAGCTGCACCAGATCTGAGCCTCAGCAGCTATCAGCCGCTGTTTACCGCCTGCCAGCCTAAGGAGCAGGAAGAACGCTATGCCCTCCTGAAACTGGTGGAAAGCTGGCTGGCCCAGGACCGCTGCCGCCACGCCCTGGGGCCGGGCTTCCATATCACCCAGGTCCGGGCTCTTATCACCCACAACTGGCGGCGGCTCCAGGGACTGATCCGGGCCGGCAGCGCCGCCGAGGCCCTCATCTGGGGCCAGTGCCTGGCGCAGCTGGGTCTGTATGAGCAGGGGAACCAGGTCCTGACCACCGCCCTGGGCCAGGACGCCCGCAACCCCTATCTCCGCCAGGCCCAGGCCCATCTCCTGGCCCGGTGGAGCCAGACCGACCCCCGCCAGGAAGAGGCCGCAGCCCAGGCCTTTGCCGCAGCCTGCCAGGTAGCCCCCCACAACGTTTATCTCTGGCAGGCCCGGGGGGTCTTCGAGGCGGAGCGCCGCAACCGCCGCGAGGCCGAGGTCTGTTTTGCCCGGGCCCTCTCCCTGGACCCCGGCAACATCCCGACCCTGACAGCACGGGCCGACCTGTATCTGGAGCTGGGTGAGTGGGAGCAGGCCTGGCAGGACATCCAGCGGGCCCAGGAGCTGGCGCCGCAGAATGTCTACACCCTGCACCTGCTGGGGCGCTACCATTTCTGCCAGGGCGCCTGGGACCAGGCCCAGACAGCCTGGCAGCAGCTCCTGGCGCTGGAGAAGCACAATCTCTTCGCTCTGCAGTCTCTGGGGCACATGGCCCGGCAGCGGGGGCAGTGGACCGCGGCCGCCGCCGCCCTGGAACAAGCCGTCGCCCTGGCCCCGGAGAACGTCCCGGTCCTCCACGAGCTGGCCCTGCTGGCCCTGGAACGCCAGGACGCCCCGGCTCTGCCCCAGGCAGACCTCTATCTGGAGCAGGCCCTGGCCGTGGCGCCGGGGAACCCCAAACTCCTCCTCACTCGGGCCAATCTCCGCTTGCAGCAGGGGCAGGCCGACCAGGCCCGGGACCTGGCCCGGCAGGTCCTGAACCGCTGGCCCGCCAGCCTGCCAGCCTTGCACCTTTTAAGCCGGGCCTATCTGGCCCTGGACCAGCAGGCAGAGGCGGTCTCGGCTTTCCAATCGATCATTAATCTCAGCTACGGCCGCAACCTGCATGTCTACCTTACCTGGGCTGACTGGGCCCGGCAGCAGGGCGACCAGACGACCGCCCAGAGGCTGCTGCAGACCGCCCTGGGCGTTTATCGGGATTATCACCAGGGCTGGCCGGCCAGCCAGCGCTTCCAGGCCCTCGTGGACCTGGCCCGCCTGGCCGGGGACTTGGGACTGGCCGCCGAGGCTGCCGCCGCCCGGGAGCAGGCCGGCCAGATTGACGCGGCGCACCCGGCCTTGGCGGCCCTCCGGCAGCCCCACGATGTCCGTTAGGCCTGAACTCCTGGCCCTGGTCATCCGCCTCCGGGCCTTAACCGACGGCAGCCTGCCGGCCACCAACGGCCATCAGGTGCACGGCGCGCTCATGGCCCTGCTGGAGGCCCAAACCCAGGGATGGGCCGCCAGACTGCACGCCGCGGATCCGCCGGAGCGCCCCTTCACCCTCTCCGGCCTGCGGGGCGTCCCCCGGCCTGAACCCCCGGCGGCCCTCCCAGTGCTGCCCATCCAGGCCGAGGCCGGCTACTGGTTCCGGGCGACCTCCCTGCAAGAGGACCTGAGCGCCGCCTTTCTGGACCTTTTTACCCGCCCGGACCTGACCCTGACGATCGGCAGGCTGCCCTTCCGGGTAGTGGGGTTGGCACCGCCGGCACACGACCGCACCGGCCAGGCCTGGTATCAGACCTTGTGGGAAGACTGCCAGGCCCAGGCGCCCCCGGCCCTCCTGGGGGTGCGCTTCCTGAGCGCCACCACCTGCCGGCGCCAGGGCCGCAACCACCTCTTTCCCGAGCCCGGCCTCATCTTCCACCAACTCTGGCGGCGCTGGCAGCTCTTCTGCCCGTCGGCCTGCCGCCTGCCGGAGCTTCCAACCCCCATTGTGGACGCCGCCCTGATGGTGGCCGGCTACCACCTCCAGACCCGGCACCTGCGCTTCGGCCCCCACGGCCAGCAGCTGGGCTTCACCGGCTACTGCGAATACCGGGCCGCCCCCCAGGCTGACCCCCAGACCCTCCGGACCCTCCACCTCCTCTGGCACTTCAGCTTCTTCGCTGGCATCGGCTACGGCACCCCCAAAGGCATGGGCCAGGTGGCCCTGGTCAGCCCCTGAGCCCCTCCCCACCACAGCAATCACCGGCACACCAAAAAGCTGTCAATCCCTCAATATCACTAATATTATAGTCTTTGGTGCCGTATATCCGAGACGCTTTTGCTGAGCCTCGGCAGGACCCTGGCCCAGATGAGCCCAAAACCGCGCCGGCGGTATCGGCTCAGAACTCTGCTGCCTTGGTCAATTTTAGTTGCGGCATAGCACAGCAACCCTGCACCTCTTGTCCTTCCCAAACCCAAAAAACAAAGAAAATAGTGTTATCGCAACTTAAAAATGTCACCCTTATTGCAAAGTGAAAATGTCCCCCCTCCTTGGTAATTAAGTCTTAGGGAGGGTCTTGGTTATGGCCAGCGGGGTAGGTTGGCAGTTCCTTTCAGGGCGGGGCCGACGGGCCTCGCCATGGCTGAGAGGCCGCTCGGCCCT
>CALGOE010000255.1 GCA_937958145.1 uncultured Desulfobacca sp. | reverse complement strand
GGTGATTGCGGACGGGGGCATCAAGTTCTCCGGCGACATTACCAAAGCCATCGCTGCGGGGGCCGACAGCGTCATGATCGGCAGCCTCTTTGCCGGGACCGATGAGAGCCCCGGGGAAACGGTCATTTTCCAAGGGCGCAGTTACAAGGTTTACCGGGGCATGGGGTCTTTGGAGGCCATGAAGGAAGGTTCCAAAGACCGGTATGGCCAAGCCGATGTGGAGTTGGAGGCCAAACTCGTCCCGGAAGGGATCGTCGGGCGGGTGCCGTATCGGGGCAAGCTGACGGATATTGTCTATCAACTTATGGGTGGCCTCCGCTCGGGCATGGGGTATGTGGGCTGCCGGACCATCCCGGAACTTATGGCCAAAGGGCGGTTTGTGCGCATCACCCCGGCCGGTCTGCGGGAATCCCATGTTCACGACGTGGTCATCATGAAAGAGGCGCCCAATTACCGATTGGATTAAGGCGTCGACGGGCGCAGCGACGCCAGGGGGAGGATGGTTGTTATGGCCAAGATCACCAAAGAAAAACCCTCGCCGGAAAAACTGCAGTCCCTGCAGGTGAGTACCTGGAGTCCCTGGGAGTGCGAGCCCAGCACCTTTCCCTGGACCTATGACGCCAACGAGACCGCCTATGTCCTGGAGGGAGAGGTGACGGTAACCTGTCCGGATGGGCAACGGGTCGACATCGGCCCCGGCGATCTGGTCCGGTTCCCCCAGGGGCTGAGCTGCACCTGGGAAGTAAAGAAGAAAATCCGCAAAGTTTATCGGTTCGATTGAGCCGGCGCCGCGGCGGCGAGGGGGAAAGAGACGCCATGGACAAATGTCCGCACCAAAAAGATGACGGCTCCTGTGAAGGGTGTGAACTGCTGGCCGGGGGTCAGGAAAAACCCGAAACGGCAGATTATCAGATCCGTTGGACCCTGGATCAGATCCGCCATAAGATCCTGGTGATGAGCGGCAAAGGGGGCGTGGGCAAAACCAGCGTCGCGGTCACCTTGGCCCTGATGTTGGCCCGCCGGGGCTATGCGGTGGGTCTCATTGATGTTGATTTGCACGGGCCTGATGTCTACCGCATGCTGGGGGTGGGCGAACCCCTGGATCTGGTGCACGGGCAATATTATCTCCCCGCGGACGTGGCCCGCAATCTCAAGCTGGTGTCGGTGGAAGCCATGATGAAAAACCGGGACGCGGCCATAATCTGGCGCGGGCCCGTTAAACACAAAATCATCAGGCAGTTTCTCACCGAAATCCAATGGGGTCATCTGGATTTTTTGGTCATTGACTCGCCCCCGGGTACCGGTGACGAACCTTTGACCGTGGCCCGCACCATTCCCGAGGTCCAGGCCGTCATTGTGACCACGCCCCAGGAGATTTCCCTGGCCGATGTCCGCAAGGCCATCCAGTTCTGCCGGAAAGTGGACATGCAGATCCTGGGATTAATAGAGAATATGGGCCACGTGCATTGCCCGGATTGCGGGGCGAGCATTCCGTTGTTCTCCTCCGGCCAGGGCAGCCGGGACCTGCACACCCTGGGGCTGCCGGTGTTGGGCTCCCTGCCCTTTGATCCCGAGGTGGTGGCGGCAGCCGATGAGGGGCGCCTGACCGAATTAGCGGTGTCCCAGAGTCCCTTTCTTCAGGCCATGGAGATGGTGGCAACGGCCCTGGTGGCGGCTTTGCAAGAGCAGGAGGCGGAGGCCAAGCAGCCGCAGCGGGAACCGGGTACCAGCGTCTATGCCGCCCCGGTGGTGGACGGCCGTCTGGCGCCGCAATGCAACCAAGACCAACGGTTTGTCTTTGTCACCGTGCGGGACCAACAGATAGTGGCGCAGACCGAGGCGACGCCGCCGGATTTTCGCCCGGGCCTCTTGCCCGATTGGCTGGAGCGCCAGGGGGTGACGCACCTCGTTGCCGCCGGGTTGACGAACAATGCCCAAAAACTCTTCCAACGCAAGGGGATGGAGGTCCTGACGGCCGCGGCCGGGACGCCCATCGAGGCCTTGGTCACCGGGCTCATACAAGGGAGCAGTTGATCAAGTATAGCGGAGGAGTCAGGAAACCGGGCATTTACCTCTTCGCCTGGAGCCCACCGCCGATCCCGCCAGACGCGTCCGGCTTCGCCACACCCCGAAGATTAGGATTTCCCCCCACCGCCGCTGACGCCGGAGGGTTTTTGCCATGGCCGGCCGAGGCACTGGCCCTCAAAGTGGCGATAACCTCTTTATATCCCTCAAAGATCCACAGATGCCCGGCGCCGGCGATGAAGCGGGCCCGGCAGCCCGGAATGTGAGCCGCCAGGTAACGGCCCATGGCCACGGGGACCACCCGGTCCTGCTGGCCGTGCCAGAGATGGACCGGCACCGTGATGTCTTCTACCCGAAATCCCCAAGGTTGGCTGAAGATGGCCAAATCCTGGGCGGTGGCGGCCGCACCCTGGCGGCAGGCCTGGACAAGGCCGTCAACCTGTAAGCGCCTGACTTCGGGCCGGGAGAGCAAGGCCCGATCCGGCCCAGGTATCAGGGGTATGAGGGCCGCCAGCAGGCGGTGGGGGTGGCGCCGGCAGGCATGACTTAGGAGTTCCAGGCACGGTCCGGTCAGCCGGGTGCGGGCCACCAGCCTGGCCAGAAGCCGCTGAAAAATCGGTAGTTCCGGTGCGACAGCATCTTTGGGGGCCAGGCTGCTGATCAGCCCCGCCACCTCTATCCGTTCTGACAGCCGCCAGGCACAGGCGGCAGCATACGGTCCACCCCCGGAAACCCCCACCACGCCAAATTTTTCCAACGTGAGGGCGTCGGCCAATTGCCGGATATCTTCGGGCCAGTCCAGGAGGCGTCGGTTGGGGTGTGGGTCAGAGAGGCCGTAGCCGGGGCGTTCCGGCGCCAGCAGGCAGATAGCCAAAGCCTGAGCGGCGGGGGCGGCAAAACGGGCCAGCAGCCGGGATCCGGGGGTGCCATGGAAAAAGAATAACGGCCAACCGTGCGGATCACCATACACGGCAAATCCTAAACGCCGGCCGTCGGCCAATCTCATGGTGCCATCGGGCCGTGTCTGAGAACAGAGCGGCATTGCCGGGCAACTCCTTTCCTCCGAGCCAGCGGCAGATTTTGGCGGTGAGAAGCAAGGAAAAATCGGGCATTTCCTTTTCCGACCCCAGAGAGCCGGCGTATTTTCTTCTCCCCTTCTTGGGCCAAACCTGATAGTTTTTTACCAGGGATGGCAGCGGTTGCCAAGCAGGCGGAAACAAGGGGAGGAGTGAGCACGGGGAATGCGTGTGGATCGGCAAAGCAAGACGGAGAAGAGGGCGAAAGCGGGGCGGCGGGGCGGCGTCCGGATGGTTGTTGGCATCGGCGCCGTCCTTTTGATACTGTTGGGCGGCGGCACGAACGCCGCAGCGTTCCTGGCGCCAGAGTGCCGGGTGGCCATCGACATCGGCCACAGCCTGAGGGACCCGGGAGCCATCAGCGCCCGGGGCGTGCCGGAGTATCAGTTCAACCGCCGGATGGCCCGGCTGCTGCTGGGCCGTTTGCAGCAGGACCCGTTGTTTCGGGGATCTTTTCTGGTAAACGACACGGGCGAGGCGGTGCCGTTGGCCAGCCGTCCGGCCATTGCCACGGCCCGGGGAGCCAACATCTTTCTTTCCATCCACCATGACTCGGTCTATCCGGAGCAATTGTCCCAATGGGTGTATCAGGGGAAGTTGCTGGATGTCTGTGATCGTTTCAGCGGCCACTCCATTTTCTTTTCTGGCAAAAACGGCAATCCAACGGCCAGCCTGCAGTTGGCCCGAGCTATCGGCGACGCCATGCGCCAGGCGGGTTTGCGGCCTACCCTGCACCATGCCGGCCGGGGCAATAAAGTGCTGGTGGACCGGGAGCGGGGCATCTATGCCTTTGACAACCTGGCGGTGCTGAAAAATGCCGACATGCCGGCGGTGCTTTTTGAATGCGGCGTCATCAAAAACAGCCAGGAAGAAGCGAAGCTTTGTGATCCCCAGTACCAGCAACGGTTGGTGGAGGCTCTTTATTCAGCCCTGAAGGGATACTGGACCGCGAAGCGGCGGGATTTTCAGGGTTTCAGAGAATGAGCATGCAGTCGCCATAACTGTAAAACCGATATTCGGCGGCTACCGCCGTCTGGTAGGCGTGAAGAACAAAGTCCCGCCCGGCAAAGGCGCTGACCAGGAGGAGGAGGGTGGTTTTGGGCAGGTGGAAGTTGGTGAGCAGCTTGTCGACGACCTGAAATCGGTACCCGGGTTGGATAAACAGGTCACACCACCCGGACCCGGGCTGGACTGCGCCCTGGCGGTATTGGTATTCCAAGACCCGCACGCAGGTGGTGCCGACGGCCAGGATCTTTTTGCCGGCGGCCCTGGCCTGGTTGATGGCGGCCGCACTGTCGGCGCTGAGAGCAAAATATTCCGGGGCCAGGCGGTGGCGGCTATAATCGTCCGTGCGGACGGGTTGAAAAGTGCCCGGGCCGACGTGCAGGGTCAGGGGGACGATGGTAACTCCCCGGGCGGCAAGGTCCTGGAGCACCTGGGGAGTAAAATGCAAGCCGGCCGTGGGGGCGGC
>CALGOE010000254.1 GCA_937958145.1 uncultured Desulfobacca sp. | reverse complement strand
AACTTCCCAAGCCCCCGCCCCCGCAACCGCCGCCTCCGAAGCCAGAGGTGAAGCCCAAACCCAAGCCGGTGGTGAAACCGCCGCCGGCCGAGCCCATTCCGGAGCGCCTGGCTCTGCCCCGACCGGCGCCGCTGGTGGCGCCAACCCCCAGTCGGCCTACCTACAGCACCACGAGCAGCAGTACCGCATCCTATGGCCGGGGCCACGGCACCGGCTCCGGCACCGGCACCGGCAGCGGTGTTGGCTCAGGGAGCGGGACCGGCACCGGCTCGGGCTCCGGGATGGGCTCGGGCGCCGGAGCCGGCACGGCCTTACAGGGCTACCTGGCCAAAGTGCGCAGCCTCCTGGAAAAGAACAAGATCTACCCCTCCCAGGCCCGCAGCCGCAATGAACAGGGCACGGTGGTGATACGCTTTACCATCAGCGCCGACGGCGGTATTGCCGGCATAAGCCTGGCCCGCTCCTCCGGGTCGGCCATCCTGGATCAGGCCGCCCAGGAAACTGTCCAGAAGGTGGGGCGTTTCCCACCCATACCGGCGGAGGTGCAGAAGAACAGCCTGACCGTCCAGGTACCGTTGGCGTATCGCTTGCACGGGGGGTAAGAGGGAACGTTACGGGGATTCCATAATTAATCCTAGAGTTCAGCATGATATCCCCTTAATTACGGAATAAACATATTGATTTTGAGTAATTTGATTTTACCTTGACCAATGACTGTGCGTACCAGATAATTTATGTATGATTTCCGTGGATACTCTCAAGGCTTACGAGATTCTTCTGGCCGCCAACCTGCCGGAAGAGCAAGCCAAGGCAATTTTGGAGGTGGTCAAGGCTGCTCAAGCCTCTGGTGCTGATAATCTCGTCACCAGAACTGAATTCCGGGAAGAAATGGCTGGTTTGCGGGCTGAAATTTACCGAATTAAATTTGATCTGCTCAAATGGCTGATCCCTTTGATCATCGGCCAGGGGGCTGTGGTAGTGGGTTTGTTAAAAGTGCTGGAGTAAAATACTGCTTTGAAATTAAGGTGGCACCATACTAAATATTAAAATTAACTCTGGTATCCCCTTAAATTTTCCGCCGAGACTGCTTATCCTGCACCTGATTCAAACCGATAAGAAAGCGGGCGACCCGCCAGCCCAGTTCCGCGGCCTTACTGTGCCAGGTGCGCTGGTAGTAGTGCTCGAGCCAGCCGACAAGGTACGTGAGGCCGGCCAGAGAGAAGGCCAATCCCAGGAGCAGGGCGGGGCTGCCGCCGCCCAGAAAGCCCAGCAGCAGCTTGGCCGCCAGGAAGGCGAGAAAAAGGCGGAGGGCGAAATTGAAAAGGAGGCGCATAGGCAGTTTTTGTCTCGAATTTTTAGTTTTTGGTGCTCATGTGGCAGGCAAGCCGGTATCGTTTCGCGTAAAAAGCGGGGAGTGGCTTCGAGGCAAAACGGTCATTTATTCTTCTCTTTACTTCCCTCTGTTCACTGACCACTAACCACCGACCACTTAAAAAGGGCGGGTCCAGCCCGCCCTTGCTCGTTTATTCTTCCTCTTCCTCTTCCTCTTGGGGCTTGAGGTGTTCAGGAATAATGGCCATTTTGATGATGAGGGGCTTGAGGAAGCTCCATTTGATGCCCAGTTCATACACCTCTTCCAGGTCGCGGATGGCGTCCCAGCAGTTGTGGCAGGGAGCGATGACCAGTTTGGCGCCGGTGGCGATGATCTGATCCCGTTTGACCTTCATGCCGACGTTGCGCCATTGCCGGTAGCGGCCGATGCCGTTCAAACCGCCGCCGCCGCCGCAGCAGAAGTTGTATTCTTTATTGGGATACATCTCGATGAAATAGCCGGGCTCCACGATATAGCTCATGATCTCCCGGGTGATGTCCTTGAGGCCGTGGTTGCGGATGTAGTTGCAGGAATCCTGAATGGTCACCGGGATCTTAAGCTTTTTGGCCGGGTCAATTTTGATCTTGCCGGTGCGCAGGGCTTCGGCCAGCCATTCCACATAGTGGATGTACGGAGCCGGCGGCCGGCCGTCTTCCCGGCCGACCCAATAGGGCCCCTCGATGACCGTGCCCCGGTGGGCATGGCCGCACTCAGTACCAACGACCCGCTTGGGCTTCAGGCGTTCAATGGCTTCGTAGACGCTCTGCACCTGGAGCTTGCAGCCTTCCCAATCGCCGGCAAACATGGTCAATGAGGTCTGTTCCCACCCCAGGCTGGGCACCGTCCAGTTTTCCCCGGCGAGGTGGAAGAGGATGGCCGCCTCAGCGATGTCCTCGGGATAGTGCTTGGGCTCCCGGGCATTGACCGTATACATGATATCGGCGCCTTCTTTATCCACCGGGATTTCCAGACCCGGCCATTCGTCCTGCTGCTCCTCGGCCATCCACTCGCAGGTTTCCACCCAGTCCTCGGGGGTAACGTCCATCTGGGCCCGGAAGATCCGGTGCATACCGGAGCCGATCTTCATTTCCCAGGGCACGAAGCCTTGGGAAAAGCAGAGCCCCCGGAGGTAGCTGAACATGACGCCCATGTCGATGCCGTAGGGGCAGAACGAGCCGCAGCGGTTGCAGCAGGTGCATTTGCCCCAGGCGGTGTCCATACAGTAGATCATGTGGGCGGTATCAACGTTGCCGTTTTTTTCCACTATTTTGCCCAAGGTTGTCAGGATCTTATAAGACGGCACCTGCTGCGGATCTTTTTTGTTGGCCAGGTAGAAGAAGCAGCTGTCGGCGCAGAGACCGCAATGGGCGCACATCTCCAGCCAGGTGCGGATGCGGGACTTGCAGGTATCCTGGAGAGACTTTTGCAGTTTCTCCACATCCACTTCCAACTGTTCCATCTCTTGATAATATTGTTTCCCCCCCTTGTCAGCCAGGACCGCGTCCAACTGCTCCTTGGTATTGATGGGGGTGCGGTTGCAGAGAATTCCTTCGGGCATACTCGTTAACTCCTCCGTGGGCGGCTTCCCAGGGTTAGCTATCTCTAATAAATAATTCTTATTAAATAATATAATACCAATTTTTTACCATGCAAACCCTCCCTTGGCTTTGTAGGCCCGTTTGATGCCAAAGTCCATACCGATCTGGGCCCGGGAGAGGAAGTAACCCACGACGTGGAAGAGTTTGGTAAAAGGAATGGCGATGAGCAGGGCCATACCACTGAGGATGTGGGTATAGTTCCAAAAGACATAATCACCGAACTGGTGCGCGGCCATAAACCCGGAGAAAAAGGGCAGGACCGTCAGCAACAGGAGAAAATAGTCATAGGCGGTGGTGATGATGCGCACCTCCGGCAGGCCGATGCGGCGGATAGCAATGAAGACTGCGGTAACCATGACGGCGATGGTGAGGGCATCGGCCAGGAGCATGGGGATGGTGGGCCAGTTGATGCCCCAGCGTTCCTTGAGGATAACGGCGTGGCCCACCAGGAAGAGGGGCGTGACCACCAAACCGATATGGAAGATGAAAAAGATGATGGTATACAGAGGCTTGGCCCGCCAGCCGTGGGAGCCGAAGGGAACCAGCCAATGGAAGATGGAGCTGAGCGCGCCTTTCAGGCCGAGGGTGGGGTATTTCCGGTAGGCCACCCGGTCCAGGCGCCAGTCCAGCCCCCGAATATAGAGCACCACCCGGACCGTCAGGCCGACAAAGAAGATGATGAAGGTTATCCACAGGAGAGGACCGGTAATAAAGTTGTACATTGTCGCTTCCTCCCAGCCGCCGGGCGGCGGCCTTGCATACTATTGAATCAGGTTGTCTTCGTCGCGAGCCGTGATATAGAGCCAGAAGCCCAGGATACTCAGGACGATGACACCCATGAGATAATAGACCGCACCCTTGGTGAAGAGCATAAAATCATGGAGCGTGTAGAATTCGTTTCCCATGGCAGTGATCCTTTAGTGGCCCCAGGTTTGGGGATGGGGTTTGAGTTCATGTTCTTCCAGCTCCCGGGCTTCATGTTCCTTGAAATCGGGATGCTCATAAAAGATGGGCATCCGGGAGGCGATGAACCGGAAAACCAGGAGGCCGATGGTGACGACAAAGATGGAGACGACAAACTCATGCCACCGGGGGAAATAGCGCATTTCCGGGGGCAGGTGCCAGTTAAAGGCCACCAGCGAGACGTTGAAACGGTTCAGGACGATCCCCAAAACGGTGAGGACCGCGGTCCAGCGGATCAGAGTCAGTTTCTTTTCCCGGACGGCAATGGCATACAGGAAGGCGGGCAGAGCCACAAAGCCCAAGAGCTCCAGCAAATACCAGGCACCGTAGCCGGTGAGCAGGTAGGACCAGTTGTTGTCCAGGGTCAGGCCGACGACTTTGATGAAAAAGTAGAGGACCAGGACCATGGCCGCGCCTTTGGCGAAACCGTAGGTAACGCCGTCGTGCTCTTTGAGGTAGGTCTCGTCCATCTTGTCGTGCATATAGTGATGGGACAGGGTGGATTCAAAGATGACCATGGAAAGGCCGGCGGCGATGCTGGAGACAAAGAAAAAGAGCGGTATGTAGGAAGAATACCACAGCGGGTGCATCTTTGAGGGGGCGATGAGGAAGAGGGCCCCCAGGGAGCTCTGGTGCATGGTGGACAGCACCACGCCGAAGATGGTCAGGGCCAGAGTGGCCTTGACGATGATGTCCCGGGGTTTACGGATTCCCAGCCACTCCAGGGCGGAAGGCACCCACTCGATGAAGAGGGTGATGAGATACAGGAAGACGCACAAGCCCACTTCGAAGAGGACGGAAGTGGGGCCGGATTGGACAAAGAAGGGATACGGCAGGCGCCAGGGGCGGCCGACGTCGTAATGCAGGGCAAAGACGACCAAAGCATAGCCCAGGAAGGCGGTGAGGATGGCCGGACGCACGGCGGAATGAAAGCGCTTCAGACCGAAGACGTAGCAGGCCGCGGAGGTGGTATAACCGCCGGCGGCCAAGGCCACACCGCAGAGCAGGTCGAAGCTGATCCAGAGACCCCAGGGGTAGTTGTCGGTGAGGTTGGTGACCGCGCCCAAGCCTTTGGTGAAGCGGAGGATGGTCACGAAACCGCCCAGGAGCAGGATGATGCCGACGACGATATTAAAGGGGGTCAGGTATTGTTTCAGATTCTCGGTCTTCAGGGTGGACATGCTATTCGCCCTCCTCGGTCTGGCCCTTGTCAGCCTCAGCTTGCGCCTTGGCAGCTTCTTCCAGAGCCTTTTTGACCTCCCGCTCGATGGCGGACTTTTTCTCGGCTTCGGCTTTGGCCAGGGCCTTGTCCAGCTCTTCTTTGGCCTTGGCTTGGGCCTTGGCCAGGGCCTCTTTGACGGCCTGTTTCTTCTCCTCGGCGGCAATCTTATCCCGGCGTTTGTTGATGGCGTAGATGCCCGTGAGCAGGACCGGCCAGGCCGCAGAGATAATGGGGACGGCGGCCAGGGCGCCGGAGGTCAGCTCCGGGGCCGGGGTGACACCCAGGTCTTCCCGCAGGCCGATGTAGCGGAAGGGGACACCGGAGATGTAGAGCCAATTGGTACCGCCCATCTCCCGTTCCCCATAAATATGATTGACATACCGGTCCGGGAAGGCGGCAAAGCGCTGCCGGGCGATGGCCAGGAGGTCGGTGCGTTTGCCATAGACCAGGGCTTCGGTGGGGCAGGCGCCCACACAGCCGGGGACAGTGGCCTTGCCCGAGGTAATATGAGGGTGACACATATGGCATTTCATGACCCGGGGGGTCAGAGGTTCGTTATATTCGTAGGTGGGGATTTCAAAGGGGCAGGCGATCATGCAATAGCGGCAGCCGACGCAGACTGATTCGTCCCAGATCACCGCACCCTGGGGGGTTTTGGTGAAGGCGGCGACGAAGCAGGCCGAGGCGCAGGCCGGCTCCAGACAGTGCTGGCATTGATCTTTCCGGAAAACTGCCCCAGCCACCCCGGGAATCTGATCAAAGCGGTTGACGACGGTGAAGGTCTTGGCGTCGGTGCGGCGTTTTTTGGCCAGGACGCTCAAGTCATCAAAGGGTTTATGCGGCGCCGGCAGACCGTTGATTTGATTGCAGCCGGCTTCGCAGCTGCGGCAGCCGATGCAGCGAGTGGCATCGAAGAGGACGCCGTAGCTGTCCGGATAACCTTCGAAGTGTTGGACGCTGGCGGCCTGGGCGGTCTTGGTCACCGCAGCACCGATCCCTGCGGCTCCCAGCAGGCCCAGAAACGTTCTTCGTTGCATGGACTTACTCCTTCTCTTGACGGGATAAAGCCGCGTGCTGCGGTTTTTGCTGGTGGCACTCGGTGCAGGCCGTGGCCACAGGTTTAACGCCCATGTCTTTATGGCAGCTCATACACTGGCCGTGGTAGGCCGCCTGCAGGCCGGGCCGACTGATGGCGCCGGCCGCGGTCAGGTTGGCCACCCCTTGGGTTTTGGCGTGGCAGGTGACGCAGGCGGGCGGTTCCTTGGCGGCCGGGCTGTTATGATGGCAGGCCGCGCAGACGGTGCCAGGGAGGGAGTGGAAGTAGGTGGCCAGCTTGCTGTCTTGCATACCCTTTTGCAGGGCGTTGAGGTGCTTGGCATGATCCATCGTCACCGGCTGGAATCTGTTGGCCAATTCCTGGATGACCACCTTCTCTGGCAGTTTGGCGCTCAAAAAGGGATCGGGACTGACCCGCCGGCTGGCCAGGAGGCCTTCGGCCACTGCCGCCTTGTGGGCCGGGGAAGCGGCGGCGCTGGCGCCAGGCATATGGCAGAGCTGACATTGGGCCGTATTGGCCGGCCGGGCCTGGGGGATGCTGTTGTGGCAGCCGGCGCAGTTGGCCGCGGCCTGAGCGGCGCTGTGGCAACCGATACAGCTGGCCTCGGCGCTGCGGCGGTGCATGGCCTGTTCAAAGGTCACGAAACCGCCCTTATCGCTGCCCCCACGGGTATGGCAGGTACTGCAGGACTCCATGCTGGCATGGTGGCAGACCCGGCAGGAATCGGTGTATTTCTCATGGGCCTGGTGGTTGAAGGGCACCGGCGGCAGGGAGGCCTCCTGGCCTTCGGCCTTGCCATTGGTCTTGCCTTCATAGCGGACCAGGGTGGCGTTGGGTTGGCCCCGCTGCAGTCGGGGCACTTCCCCGCCGGGCAGTTTGGCCACCAGGTCTTTGTGCTTCTCGGCCAACTGCGCCTGGGCCTCGGCCCCGTGGCAGGCGGCGCAATCCAGAGGCAGAGGCACCTGGAGGCCCTTGCCGGCCAAGGAGCGGTGGCAGTTCAGGCATTGGTCATGGGAGGCCTGCTGCAGGCTGGGCAGGTCAGGCTTGCCCTGATCCTGATGGCAGTAGCGGCAGCTGCCCTCCTGACCCTTGGCGTAGACCAGCTTTTTGCTGGCCTGGTCCTGGACATGATGGCAGGCGCTGCAATTTTCCGCTTCTTTGCCGGTGCCGGCAATGTTTTTGGAGGCCAGATGGCGGTAATGGAGGACCTTGTCCATGCCGGCGTCCAGTTTGGCCACGTTCAGGGTCGCCTCAGCATTGTGACAGGAGCGGCAGAAACCGTCCTGGGGGCCGCTCTTCTTGCCGGCGGCCACATAGTCGTTATGGCAGCCGATGCAGTTGGCGTGATAAATATCCTGGATTTCCTCGGGCCTGGTGGTTTGGCGACGCATGAAGGCAAAGGACAACCGGTTGCCCTCCTGCAAATGACAGGTGTCGCAACTTTTGTTATCCTTGGCCAAGGCAGTGGTGTGTTTGTCATGGAAATACGTTACCGGCGGTAGTTCCAATTTCTGGAAAGCCGCCAGGGTGCGTATGGTGATCTGATCCGGCTTTCCCACCGCTGTTGCCTTTGAGCCCACATGCTCAGCCCAGGCCAGGCCGCCGACGAATGTCAGGCCCAGCGCCACCATCCCAGCCCATCGCCATAGTGGTCTTTTTTTGTCCATGAACCCCAATCCTTAGCTGAAACTGATGAGAGCTGCTGTGTCTTCCTTGTGAAAACTACCACATTGTCTTCCTGCCGTCAACAGTTTAAAAACGCCTTGACCGGACTGGCGGAGAAAAGTGATTTTCTTGATTATATAAATATTATTAATAGGTTATTTGCTGATCAAAAAACTTTCGGGCAGGGTCGGCGGAAATATTTTTGCAATATTTTCCTGGACTCTTTGTTGAAAAATGCAACAATAGGAGCAGACCTTGGATGGTGCGGGAAGGGAGGGTGTTTTTGGGGAGAGGGGCCAGCAGGGATCAGGATTCAATACCGACGCGG
>CALGOE010000253.1 GCA_937958145.1 uncultured Desulfobacca sp. | reverse complement strand
TCCGTCACCGACTCCACTTCTGAAGGTGCTTCCGTTAGGTCCAAGTCAGCAGTTATCTTTTGCTTTAGGCTCAGTATTTCTTGTTCCATTTCTGTCAGTGTATTGCGGCGCTTTTCTTCTTCGACAAGGGTTTGAGGTACTTGGCCTCTGATTTCCCTATGCTTAAGCAGCTTTTCTTTTAATTCCCGTACTTCCTCCGCCAAGAGAGGTGCTTTTTCAGGGTTAACGTTTTTGGTGTCCCAAGTGGGAATATCAGTGAAACCGAAGAAGCCAAAGGTATCCTCAGCTTCCTCTATGAGTTTTCCGAGAGCCCCCTGCAGGTCACCCAAACGGGAAAGCCACTCGCGCTCAGCTTCCTTCTCACCAAAAATCTGCCTAGCTTTGGAGATGAAATCGTCAAATTCTTTCCATTCTGCGGCATCAGCCTTGAGTTGCCGTAATTCTTCCAGCCGGCAACGCCAAAATTCTGAAGCAAAGCCATCGGCGGCTTTCGGATCCTTCATTTCCGATTCCTTTTCTTTTTCAAGCCCGTTCCGTTCTTCCTCATCCATGATGCCAAAAGCCAAACATTGGCACATCAGCAGTACATCCTGGATCTGGTAGTCGGGGTTTTCCTGAATAAAGGCCTCAGCTGTCTTTTCAACCATCTCTTTTATTGCAGTTCGATTTTCTGAGGTCTCCAAGGTGTCTCTGAAGTTAATCATTTTATCGGTGCAATATTGGCCGATGGCTTGTCGTAATTCTGAGTGTGATTCCATCCAAACTCTGAAAATCGCCCAAAACAGCAGATCTGCTCTGCCAGGCTTCTTCAAGTTCCTCTTTATTTCCTGGGTGATGAGGGGTGCGGGGGCGTTGAGGGGAGTTCGAAAGCCTTTAATGGAAATGAAAGTTTCTATGGCGTGCTCCAATACCTTTCTTGATTTTTCTGTGACATGAGATCGTTGTTTCAGAGACAGGTTGATAACTTCCTGTTGGTAATCCGGTGGCAATGTTAAAAGGATTTCGATTACCTTAGACATAAATATTTCCTCGCCCATAATCCTGGGTTATGCAAATGAATTACTATTCAATTTTTCTTAAAAATCACTATACTCTCTCTGCTGGGAAGACGGCCGTATTTACCCATCTGCTGGGCGCTGTTGCCCCTGAAGCGAACCGCAATGATCTTTTCACAAAGCAATCCGGCCTGCTCTCCTATTTCGGCGGTCAATTCATCAACCTGAATAGGTTCCCCCAAATATTGCGCATTCCCCACTATAAAGGCGATTTGCGCCCCTTTTTGGCAAACCCTCCTGACCTCCCGAAGGCTGAGATACATATCCAGGAAATACCCTGCCAGCATGGAAAGAATCCTAGGTATCATGCCTTTTTTCTTAAGACCGTTGAGAATCTGGGACAGTCTTTCGGGTTGTGCGTACCCAGCTATATTCCCTCGTAAGGGCCGGGCCTCGGGGTGGGAGTGAAAGCTTTGATAGCGGACTTGCCTCGTCTCTACCCAGTCCAGAAAGCCAAACATAAGTTCCACACCAAAAATCCGGGTGTAATCATGGCGGTTTGGGTAGGGAGGGGAGGTGATGACTGCCGTAAAGTTTGCATCCTTCTCTGGCAGTTTCCTGGCATCAGCTACCCTGACATGCCAAAAAGGGCCATTGCCACTGCTGGAATTATTCAAATCCTCCAGCATCATATTAACTTTATTAGCAAAGCTGTTGGGAATGGATTTGGCATCTTTTTTAGTATGAATCCATTTCAGCCATCCCCCGGTGGCTACCGCCTTACTGTATTGGGGAATTATTGACACCAAAGCCAGGCTGAAAAAGTCCCTCTCATGGTCAAACATCGGGGTGCTTGTTATGGTTTGGGCAATCCCATCGAACACCTTGAGGAAGTCACCTGGAAGGGCCTGTTCAACAAGGGGGGGATACGACTTTGAGGGGAGGCTCCATTGGGTAAGATCAAGGTTCTTCTGCAGGGAATGCCACAAGTCCACCAATCGAGGGATTTGGTAATCCGTAATTTTAACTCTGGAGGTTAACACGGCCAGCGGCAGTAAATCGTAACCGGTGGCGGGAACCCCCTTCTCCTTTGCTGCCAGTAAGGTCGTGCCGGCCCCCACAAAGGGATCAAGAATGCGGTCTTTAGGGGTCAAACCCCACTCATCGATGAGGGCATGCACCAATTCACTGGTAAAACTATGCGGGAAGACAAACCAGCGGTGGATGGGTTTATCCTTCAATGGCTTGGGGGTCACCCACCATCTCCAGGATAGGCGATCTTCCAAGGCATACGGCGCCATACGGCTCTTCTCAGCTCCTGGGTTCGTGGCCGATCAGCTCAAACGCCGGCCGGGGAAACTCAATCTTCACCGGCTGTCGGTAAATGGGGTGGGAGAGGAGCAACTCACCCTTGTCCAGTCTGGTCAGATGGGCTTTCAGATCCTGCGAAATGAAGCGGTAGGCCGCGTCCGCCAATTCGGAGGAGTCGCTGCGGCCGATGATCTTGGTGGCGCAATTGCCCACCACCTGGCCATGCACCTCGCTCATGAACTGTTCGGCGGAGACGAGAATCACCCCCAAGGAACGCCCCCGGGCGGCGATGTCCAAGACATATTCCAGAATCGACGATTCGCTCTCTCCCCGTCGTCCAGGGGCATATTTATTCAATTCATCTACAAATATAACCACTCGCTTGGGGAGATCAGACCTGTCATCCACAGAGGCCCCAGCATACATCCCATAAACCTCCTGGATGATGTGCCCGAATACCAGAGCCCGCTCCTCATCGGTCAGCTTGGCAATATCCACTACGGTGGTCTGACCACCCTGGATGTTCCTGATTTGCTCTCCCAGATTAACCGCCCGGCGGGCGGCACGCTGCTCCACAAACACTCCCGATTGCCGATTCCTTACCACCCGGCGCAGCACCCGGACAAACCGACCTACCGAAGAGGCCCTGACCTCTCCCACAGACTGGGGGATGCCTTCCCTCATCAAAGGGGGGCCGTTCAGCAGGTCATTCCAGGTCCTTACATTGCGCCACCTTGCCTCATTATTAGTGATGCCTTGCTGAATTTCTCCAATGAGCGCCCCCAACGTATCCCAGGGGTCTGGAACCCTGATCAACAACCCTAATCCAGGGCCCGGGCTAGCGCGGTTGCCCACCACGTCTTCCAGGGAGTACGCATAAGTTTGAAATTGATCCGGAGGTTCACCGTAACAATTGGGGAGCCCGGTGGTTTGGGTGTTCAAACCCCACGGCAGCAAATAACGCACATTTTCGAATGGCTGTGGTTTTAGGCCAAGGAATTCCCACAGATCCAGTTCCTCGGGCTTTATGCCTGTCCTCGGCTTATCGATCACCAATAGGTCGTTCTGCTTCACGTTCAGCAAAATGACCGCAATATCATTGGCCCCCACCGTTTGGAGGATCGCCTGGATAAGGAACATGGCATATGAAGTTTTGGTGGCCAAACCCGAGATGCCAGCAATATTCACATGTGCCCCTTCCGGTCCCAAAACGTAACGTTTGTCCAGGTAAACCCGCACCTTGGTGCCATTGGACATGCGGATCATGCCGGCCGGGATGGTCACTTTCTCCTGATATTCCCGCTCATATTCGAACATCTTATCGATGCCCAACGCCACGTGAATCCCCGATTCATCGGCAAACCGGACACGGGCCTCGCTTTGGACCGGCATATAGATGCCCATGGGGTAGCGCTTGGGCTCCGAGGGGTCATAATTGGCCAGCACGTTTACCTCAGCCACGTTGGCTCCCTGCCGCGGGGTCTGGGGGATCGTGGCGGTGTTGCCAAAGTCGCTGGAAATGTAGTTGGACAGGTGGGAAGGCGCATCCGTAATTTGCTTGATATTGGTCACCAGGCCGAATGTGCGCGTCCCTTCCATCTGCTCTGCTTCGACAATGTCAAAGGGATTGACGATCTCTTCCGGTCCCAGCCAGAAATAAAACTTTTCGGAGGAGTTGGGGTCCCGCTCCGTGGCCGAGGCCTTGCCGATAATTTTGGGAACCTCGGTGGAGGTTTCATTTCCCTTGGATTCATTAGCCATAAAAGAACTCCTTTATCGGATGAGGGCTCCGCTGGCGGCCATGGGCCACTTCATACCCGCCTTCAACACTTCCGTGGAGACAAAGCCGTTTTTCACCGCTTGTTCCGCCAGGTAGATCGCATAAATATGGGCATGCCAGCGGGCGTCTTTGCCGTGGGGAGCCACCTGGCGCTCGGCCACCAAAGCCCCGGAAATTTCATCAATGAGATCAGAAGGCACGGCCTCGCCGGTGGGGTTGGGAAACTCCACCTTCACCACCCCCATGAGGGGATAATCCAGGTGGCGCTGCTCCCGGAGCCGCACATACCAGACCGCCACTTTGCCGGAGCGGGCGGAAAAGGCGCAGGTGCGGGCGGAAAAAGGCAGATCGGCCAGGAGGTCATAAAGGCTGAGGACCCGCCCCCGGCGGCCTTCCGGCAGCTTAAACAACGGCTCCCGGCTGAACGACTTGGTCACCCCCAGATACTGAGAGATGCGCCGCCATTTATGGAGGTCTTTCCCAAGGCTGCCGTCCAGGACCAGCCAATGGCCATCTTCTCGGGAAAGTTCGAGCCCCAGCTTCTGCTCTTCTTCCGCCATGAGGTGGTGCGCCTTGTGGGGGGCTCGGGAGCGGGGCTCCTTCCCTGGGGTCTCCCCGTCTTCTTCCATGGTGTCGCAGAAGGCGAAGCCTGGGCCGAGGCTCTCCACTAATTCCCTCACCCGGGCGCCGAAAGACACCGCTTTCTCATCCAGCATCAAGACAATGCGATGGATGGATGTCGCCACCTTCATCTGGCCGTTATCCTGCCGGAAAACCGCGGCCGCCCCGATCTGGGCCACGTGCACGCTGCTGCGGCGGTTGCCTTCCACCACGTCCCCCAGGAAAAAGGTCCGGGCCGAGCCGTCCAGGAAATAGCGCAGGGGATGCCGCTCCAGGCGGTGAATGGCGGACAGGGACACGTAGGCCCGCCGGTTGGGGGCCTCCAGGAGAACCTCCAGGATGGGGTCGTCCCCCAGGCGCAGGCGGTCAATGACCTCTTCGTGATCCGGGCGGGTCAGGTCCTCCATGGCCTGGCCGGTGGCCGGGAGAATCCTGCCCTCCTGGGTAATGAGTTCCAGGGCCGGCCGCAAACCGGCAAAAGGGTTCACATCTCCTCCAAAGAGCGCTTGATTTCGGCTAATTCCGCCGTTGTCAGGTTCCAGAGCTTCGCCGCCAGCAGGTCTATTTCTCCTTCGAGGCGTTCAAGCTCCGTCTGGTTGTTTTCTTTGGCGGCCTGATGGGCTGCTTCAGATAATTCAGCAAGCTTGAGGTGAACTTTGTCTTTGGGAGAGAAACGTGGCACTGCGACATTTTCCAGGATGTGGGTGTTCATCTGGATTTGAATGGCGTAGGCTGCCACGGCAAGTCTGGCCGGGGCAGAGTTCAAAGCTGCGCAAAGATAATATGCTTCTGCAGAGGAGTTTGATTCCACCATCATGAGCTTATGATCGGGAATAACGGGACGGCCCTCAACGGGACCTATTACTGCCACCGTTAATTCCGAGGCCTGCTCCCGCCAGACCACCTTCCAGGGGGCGAAGGTGAAGGGGCTGACATTGAACATGGACCAATACGGGTCAGACTCCCGGTAATAGCGGCGAAAAGCGGCCCGGCTTCTAAGGAGTGCTTCAAACTTCGCCAGATAGGAATGGGCCTTGGGATATTGAGTTTCCATGGTTTGGGCGGCAATTCCCCGCCGGGTCGTCGGGTCTTGAACCATGAGAATATACGCGGAGGGACTGGCGGACCAGCGATTGATGTCCCGGCCCCTGAGGAGGGGGTAAAGCAAATCCTGCTCCACCGCCGCCTGGGTGGGAGGAATCTGGCGCCTTGCCCCTTCCGTGATATTGGCGATCATGGCCAGACCCCCGGGCCGGACGCCGAGAATCTCCACCCAATAAATGCCGTTGGCGCCGCCTGTGTTTGATCCAGCGTGAGCGGAATATTGGGACTTCCCTAACACATTGTGCAGTGCCCGGAGAGCATTTTGCCTCGCAGTGATCCATGGGGAGGTGGGATCCTTTTTATCCACCGGTTCCCCCTGCCAGGTGCGATATATGATCTTCTTTTTGGTAACCTCTTCGTAAGGGGTGTCAAACCCGATGGCGCTGCCTCTTCCCGTCTCCCGCTTACGGAAATAAGAGTAGGTGACAGGATAGCGCGGCAATTGTCCCTTGGCAAAAATCCCCACTACTGTACGGTTGGTTGCACCTTCAAAGGGATTTAAGGCCACCATGTCTTCCACCAGGAGCGGACCGAAGGGGGTTTTATCCGGGAGCACAAAGCGCCTGAACCCTTGACCAGCCCCGGAGGTCTTGAACAGGCTTTGGGACAGGACGAACCCCAGCTTGCCGCCCCGGCGCAGATAGCGGTCCACCGCCACATAGGTCATGAGCATGGAGATGTCATATTTTGCACCTCCGAGGATTGTTTCCATGGCTTTTTCTCGCGTAGGAAAAAGGCCATAATGATTCCACAAGGGCATGGTTGACCTTCTGTAGTCGTCCGGCAGGTGCTCCCAGTTCACCCAGGGAGGATTGCCCACGATATAGTGGCAGGGCTCCAGGAACAGGGGTGCGAAGGCGTTCTTGATGATCCGGGCCCAAACGCCGTTCATGCCCTGCTCATGGAGCTCCCGGATTTTGTCATAGAGAGCCTTGAGGTCATCGGCGGCGGCTTTAAGCTCCTCCGGCTCCAAACCGGCACTTTGGGCCACCCTGGTTAAAAACGCGGCTTCGCTGATTTTCGCTTCCACGGCATCGTCCAGGACATTGGCCAAAGCGTCCATGCGTTCCCGGCTGGCTAAAACTTCGGGAATCCGGAAAACCCCGGCGGAAGTCTTGAGCAGATAGACCTGTCCCTCGAAAAGGTTTGTGCCCCGGGAGGGGGTCAGAATGGCATCAGCCTGGTAAACCGGAAGGTCGATGCCGTCGGGCGGCTGGTGTTTTAAAAGATCGCCCAGGGCCAGGAGATAATTGGTGCGGGCGGCGATGACCGCCAGGGGGTTGAGGTCAATCCCCACCACGTTCTGGAGGATCAATTTGAGGGTTTCAGCCGGATCCTGCCCTTTCCGGGCGGCCCGCTCCCGGATGAATTTGATGAGCAGAACCAGGAAGGTTCCAGAGCCGCAGGAGGGGTCCAGCACCCTTTTTCTGGCGTCCCCCAGGTCCGCCGATCCCAGGGTCTGTCTGATGAGGCGTTCGGCCAGCCAGTCCGGAGTGTAATATTCCCCCAGGTCATGGCGAATTTCGCGAGGCAGGAGATAATGATAGAGCTTTTTCAGGAGGTCCCGGGCGTTCTCCGGGGCCAGCTCCAGGGTCCCGGGATCGTATTCTCCCAGGCGCTGCACCAACGTGCTCACCGCTTCTTCGATGTCCTCGTTCCAGGCCGCCAGGTACCAGCCGAAAAAGTCGCCTTCAAGGAAATTGCGGATGCCATATTCCCGGAAGAGTCCCCCCCGTTCCAAACCCCTAAAGACTTCTTTGAGCTCTTCCCCTTGTGTGGACGCCAGCCGGGAAAGGGGAGCATCATCTCCCCCGGTGAACCGGGCCGCAGCCAGAGAAGCCACCAGCTTGATGAGGAGGGCGTAGTACGTGTGAATAACGAAAAACACCTTGGCCGGGTCCAGATGTTTGATGTCCTCTTTGCTCCACAGGGCTCCGACGAAGGCCCGGAATTCCGGCTTTGATTCAATTTTCTGGGCCCATTCCTTATAATCGGTGGCTTCACTGAAAAACAGCCGCCATTGCTCAAAAAGCTTCCCCACCAAAGGGTGCTTGCTGCTTACCAACCCGCGGTAAATAGCCCGGACTGCAGTTCTGGCGCGCCAGGTCTTGGGACCGAAATCTTCCAGGAGGTTTTCCGGAACCAAGGCGGCCCCGGCGGACAGGGAAAAAAGCAGGCGCAGGAACCGTTCCGTAGAGGCCTGATTCACCGGAATGGGATCATCCTCCACCCACCCCTCGCCGACCCGCCGCACAAAGAGGAAGAAGAAGCCGTCGGTGGCCACCCCTGCCAGCCGGTGAGCTTCCCGACGCTCCCGCGCGGCTACTCCCACTATGTAGTCTTTTAGTTGCTGAATGACGGCACGATTGGCACTTGTCCGGTTGGAGTCTCGGATAATACCGGGCTTTTTATACTCCAGGATGAGTCGATTATAGACTGAGTCAACTTGCCCCCGAGCCACGGAGAATTCATCCCTGGGAATGATAGTGAGCCCGGCAGCAGCCCCGGCCTCTTCCAGAATGCGGGCGGCCTCCCGGCGGAAGTCGGCTTCCGTCCCCCCCCGGCGGGCGGTTTGCAGCAACTGCCTGGCAACCAGGGAGGCTTGCTGGGAGGCGATTCTATCAAGATCGGGGTTCATATTCCTGCTCGTTTTCCCCCACCTAGTCTGAGACCACCTCAAACAGTCTGTGGATGAACCGACGTGTTTCGGTTCCAAGGGCCGAGGGGCAAAGTTCCCTGGAGCGATTGTAATGCCAAAAGCACCAGGGCTCAAGCAATATCCGACACACCGGGGAGTTCTTCCTCGGAAGGGGATTTTGCCGACCCGGGAAAGGTTTGTTTGACTTTCAATACCTGTTGTTTATGTACAGGAAATTGAGAGAATTAATGCCATCATGCTGGAATCATTAACATATTCTGAGCTTTGTGGATACTGCCGCTGCAGAGATTCCCCCGCTTTCGGTGAAATGTTTCTAGAGCTTCAGCCGCTTCCAGGTGGCGGGGTCATAGCACCAGCCGTGCTGGACGTAGATTTCGCGGCCGTGCCAGGTTATCTCGGTGCGGCGGGCGCCGG
>CALGOE010000252.1 GCA_937958145.1 uncultured Desulfobacca sp. | reverse complement strand
CTTTTTGGGCGCACTGAGGCGGCGGCGCTTGCTGGATGATAATAAGCCGAGCATTTCTCGATACTTGGCAACGGTCCGACGGGCGATGTTGATATTGGCCTTTCGCAACAGGTTGACGATTTCCTGATCACTCAGCGGGTTTTGGGCATCCTCGGCCATAACCAACTGCCGGATCTTATCCTTGACGCTTTCCGAGGCGATTTGATCTCCCTGGATGGCATTAATACCGCTGTTAAAGAAAAACTTCAGTTCGAAGACCCCTTGCGGCGTGTACATGTATTTGTTGGTCGTGACCCGACTCACCGTTGATTCGTGCATCTGGACGTCTTCAGCCACCTGGCGCAAGGTCAGGGGCTTGAGATGACCGATGCCGTGATCCAGGAAATCCTTTTGAAAGTTGACAATACTCTTGGCCACCCGGTAAATGGTTTTCTGGCGTTGGTGAATGCTTTTGATGAACCAGATAGCGGACTTCAGCCGCCCCTGGATGTAATTTTTGGTTTCTTCGGAGATATGGCTCTGTCCGCTCAGGGCATCCCGGTAATAGGAGTTGATCCGCAGTCGGGGCAAGCCGTCCTCATTCAACGTCACTTCGTAGTCGTCGCCCATTTTATAGACGAAAATATCGGGGCTGACATAGCAGGTTTCCAGATTATCAAAACTGCGGCCTGGTTTTGGGTCTAATTGGAAAATGAGTTCCGCGGCCTGGGCTACTTCGTCGAGGCTGACTTTTAACTCTCTGGCGATGGCGGCATAATTTCTATTTTCCAGGTGTTTCAGATATTGCGTGATGATTGGCCGCAAGAGGGGGTTGGTCAGTTGTTGGAGTTCAATCTGGATGAGCAGGCATTCCTCCAGGGAGCGGGCGCCGATCCCGGCTGGTTCAAATTCGTGAATTTTTTTCAGGACCTGCTCAATCTGGGTTTCCGGCTGTTGGAGTTCGGCCGCCAATTCCGCCAGCGAGGCCCGAAGATAGCCATCCTCATCAATGTTGCCGATGATCAGGGCGCCGATGTATTTTTCGGTATCGGTGAGGGGCGCCATCTGCAACTGCCAGAGGAGATGTGATTTCAGGGAGGGGCCGCTGGCAGATAAATTTTCCAGGGAAAGAGTCTCTCGCTCCTCCCGTTCCTGCCGATGGGACGGGGAGATTTTATCTTCCAGGTAGGAGTCCCAATCGAAATCTTCGCCCACCCGAGATTCAACCGTAACCTCAGAGGGTTGTCCATCCGTCAGGACGGGTTCCGCCGGTGTTTCTTCCGTGGCCCCGTCCCAAGCTTCCGGTTCCTGATCATCATCATTCAAGGTCTCTTCCAGAACCGGATTGGTTTCCAATTCCTGGTTGATGGCGGTCAACAACTCCAGGCGGGAGAGTTGCAGCAGTTTTATGGCCTGCTGCAACTGGGGCGTCATGATCAGCTGTTGGGTGAGCCGGAGACTTTGTTTGATTTCCAGGGCCATGGTTCGTTTGCCAGAAACAATATTTTCTTAAGATTTTCTCTTATTATAACTGAAACGATTCCCCCAAGTAAATTTTTTTGGCAAGATCGCTGTTGACAATGCGTTCAGGGGGGCCTTCTTCCAGGACCAGGCCCTCATTGAGGATATAAGCCCGGTCGCAGACGCCCAGAGTTTCCCGCACATTATGATCGGAGATGAGGATGCCCAGGTTCTTTTCCTTGAGCTTCTGGATGATCGTCTGGATGTCGCTGACGGCCAGCGGGTCGATACCGGCAAAAGGTTCATCCAGCAGAATAAACCGGGGGGAGGTGACCAGAGCCCGGGTAATCTCCACCCGGCGGCGTTCGCCGCCGGAAAGGGAATAGGCTTTGTTATTGGCCAAGTGGCTGATTTTGAGTTCTTTTAAGAGATCGGCCAGTCGTTCCTGGCGGGCGGTGTGGCTCAGCGGCAGAGTCTGCAGAATGGCCATGATATTTTCGCTCACGGTGAGTTTGCGGAAGACCGAGGGTTCCTGCGGCAGATACTGGATGCCCAAGCGGGCCCGCTGATGGATGGGCAGGGAGGAGATATCCTGATCATTGAGGAAGACGGCACCTCCAGCCGGTTTAATAATCCCCAGGATCATGTAAAAGGTCGTGGTCTTGCCGGCGCCGTTCGGACCCAGGAGGCCGACGATTTCACCGCTGTGTATCGACAATGAGACGCCGTTGACGACGTTTTTGCCGCGATAGCTTTTTCTCAGATCAACGGTTCGGAGAATATCCATGATAAGAAAAGACGGCCTTCAGGGAGACGGCGCCGGCAGCCGCCCGGGGGGCTGGACTTTTTGGGAAGGATGGATCACCGCTTCCACCCGTTTCTTTTCGGCTCCGGTGACCACGGCCCGGTTTTCCTTGAGATAAAAGACGATTTCGTGGCCGCGCAAACTATTGTCGCCCCTCCAGAGTTGCGGGTTGCCCGTGAGCAGCAGCTTCTCCTCGGGAACGAGATAGACCGCTTTCTCACCGCTGGCCACCCGGTCGCCCTGGACCAGCCGCACTTTGCCCAGGGCTTCGATGCGGCTGATCTTTTCCATGCCGACGGCCCCCAGGGGCGAAGTGCCACCCTCTTTCGCTCCTGGCGGCGGGGACGGCGTCGTTCGGCCGCGGGGCGTGGTGCCAGGGGCGCCCTCTGACCCAGGGGCAGGGGTGGATTTGGCCTCATAAAAGATCTTGAGGACGTCCGCATACAGAATCATGTCTTTATAGCGGGCCACGACATTCTGCAGAAAAGATATAACCTGCTGATTCTGCTCTACTTCCAAGCGATCGGCCGTGATGTTCAGGGGCAGCTCCTGCCGATCCGGGGACGTGGCTGCGGTCTGGGGCTGACCGGCTGCCGGCCCCATGGCCAGGTTCAGCACCACCAGGGCGGTAAGCAGCAGAGGGGGGCAGCACCGGGTTAAAATTGCCATAATCCTCCTCGGAGGCGCAGTTTGGTCTGGCTGTGGTGCGCCAGTACGAGTGTATGGTTTTTCAGATCCACTGTCAGGTCCTTGCCTTCCACGGCCAGCCGGGGGCCTTCCAACCGCACCGGTCCGGGGACCGAGAGGATGCGGGTTTGGGGATTGTAGTGTACTTCTTCACTACTGAACTCGTATTCGGCACTCTTCGCTTTGACATTGCCTTGCAGGGTCAGATCCCGGGTTTTGATGCCGATAAAGCCGTTGTCCCCGGTGATGAGACTGGTGTTCCCGTCCACGCCGTAAATTTCCACCCATACTTGGGTGAGGAGGATACGGTCTTTATCCCGCACGTAATCGGCATTGTCGGCCTTCAAGACCCATTTTTTCTCGCCGTCCTGGATTTCGGTGAGGCGGATTTCTTTCATTTCCCCCTGTTTATCCGGTGCCAGGGGCGGTGGCGACGGCGGCGGCTCGGCGGCCGCCAACGACAGGGGGCAAAACAGCACGAAAAAGCAGAGTGCCAGCCGCTGGCAGCGGCCATGAATCCAGCCCACGGCATGCCTCCAGCGAATTGGAGCCTGGGCGTTGGTCTGGCGGCGTGGCCGTGGCCATGGGGCGACAGGGCGACGCTTCATAGCGCTCCATACCGACGCAGCAGGTCCTGCCAGTGGCCCTGGGCTTTGAGGATCATTTCCGCCAGTTCCCGCACCGCTCCCTGACCGCCGGGCAGGGAAGTCACCCAATGGGCCCGCGCCTGCACTTCCGGGGGGGCGTCGGCCACGGCGATGGCCAAACCGGCCCGCTGCATCATGCCCAGATCCACCAGGTCATCACCCACCGCCGCGGTCTCGGGCGCAGTGAGGGCCAGTTGGCTTTGCAGGGTTTGCAAAACCGCGGTTTTGTCCCGTACTCCCTGAAAAACATGGTCAATCTGCAGATTTTGGGCGCGATGGGCCACAACCTGGGAATGGCGGCCGGTGATGACCGCGACCTTGATGCCGACCTGTTGGAGCATGCGGATGCCGAGGCCGTCCCGGACATGAAAACACTTAATTTCCTCCCCGGCATCGGTGTAAATGATGCGGCCGTCCGTTAAGACGCCATCGACATCGAGGACCAGCAGCCGGATTTTCTGGGCCCGCTGCTGGATTGCCGGGGGTATGGCTGCACTTGGCGCCATCAGGCTTCTCCTCGGTTCTGGCAACAGGCGTGCAGTGCCAGGAGCTCGTGCCAGAAGGGGGGGACCTGGGCCAGGGGGAAGCTGTTGGGGCCGTCGCATAACGCTTTATCGGGATCAGGATGAACTTCCATGAACACTGCATCCACGCCGACAGCCACCGCGGCCCGTCCTAAGGCCGGGATAAAGCGGCGATCCCCCCCGGAGCAGCTCCCCTGGCCACCGGGGAGTTGCACTGAGTGAGTGATGTCCATGACCACCGGGAAACCCAGCTCCCGCATGATGGCCAGGCTCCGAAAGTCGACCACCAGGTTGTTATAGCCGAACATGGTGCCCCGTTCGGTGAGGAGCAGGGCGGTGTTGCCGACAGTGGTGGCCTTGGCGGCAGCCTGGGCCATGTCCCAGGGGGCCAGGAACTGGCCTTTTTTGAGATTCAGGGGTTTGCCGGTCCGGGCTGCGGCTTCGATGAGATCGGTCTGGCGGCAGAGAAAAGCCGGTATCTGTATGACGTCCAGGACCTGGGCCGCAGGGCCGACCTGAGCCACTTCGTGGACGTCGGAGAGAACCGGCAGGCCGGTTTCTGCCTTCACCTGGGCCAGAATCTCCAGCCCGGCCTTGAGGCCGGGACCGCGAAAGGAGGCGCCGGCGGTCCGGTTGGCCTTGTCAAAGGAGGCTTTAAAGATCAGGGGCACTCCCAGGCTGGCGGCGAATTCTTTCAGGGCGTGGGCCACGTCCAGGGTGAGTTGGCGGGATTCGATGACGCAGGGGCCGGCAATAAATGCCAGCCGGCCGGTCCCCAGCGTAATATTGCCGACCTGGACCGGGTGGTTAGCCATGGCTCAGCCGCCCCCGTTTGTAGTCTCGACAGGCCCGGATATAGTCGGTGAAAAGGGGATGGGGCTGCAACGGCCGGGATTTGAACTCCGGATGGAACTGGCACCCCAAAAACCACGGGTGATTTTCCAGTTCGATGATTTCCACCAGTTCGCCGTTGGGGGAGGTGCCGCTGATGACGAACCCCTGCTGGGTTAACTGCTCCCGGAAGGCGTTGTTGAATTCATAACGATGGCGATGCCGTTCGTGGAAACTGAGGGTTTTGTAGGCCCGAGCGGCCAGCGAGTTTTCCTTGAGGACGCATGGATAGGCGCCCAGGCGCATGGTGCCGCCCTTGTCCGAAGACCGATCCCGCCGGACAATGGTTTGGCGGCGGTAATCAAACCATTCCCGCATCAGGTAGATCACCGGGTAGGGGTTTTCGGCGTCAAACTCTTCGCTTTGGGCCCCGGCCAGCCCGGCCACGTGGCGGGCGAATTCAATGACGGCCAATTGCATGCCGAAACAGATGCCAAAATAAGGGATCTGATTGACCCGGGCGTATTGGATGGCCTGGATTTTGCCTTCCACCCCCCGATAGCCGAAACCGCCCGGGACCAAGATGCCATGGAGGTTCTGCAGCAGGGCGTCGGGGCCCTCCCGCTCCACCGTTTCGGAATCGATATAATGCAGATTCACCTGGATGCGGTGCGCCAAGCCGCCATGGACCAGGGCCTCGTGCAGGCTTTTATAAGATTCCCGGAGATTGACGTATTTGCCGATGATGCCGACTTCCACCGCATCGGTGGGGTTTTTCAGGCGGTCCACCAGATCCTGCCAGACCTCGAGCCGCGGCGCCCGGGTCCAGATATTGAGGCTTTCCACGACCCGTTCGTCCAGCCCCTCTTCATGGAAGAGGAGGGGGATTTCGTAAATGGACTCCACATCCTGGGCGGTAATGACGCAGTTGGCTTCCAGGTTGCAGAACAGGGCGATCTTGGCCTTAATGTCCGCGGTCAGATTTTTTTCGGTGCGGCACAGCAGAATATCGGGCTGGATGCCGATGCTGCGCAGCTCCTTGACGCTGTGCTGGGTGGGCTTGGTTTTGACTTCGCCGGCGGTTTTGATGTAGGGGACCAGGGTAACATGAACGTAACAGACATTCTGTTTGCCCACGTCCCCTTTGAACTGGCGGATGGCCTCGAGGAAGGGCAGGCTTTCAATATCCCCGACGGTGCCGCCGATCTCGACGATGGCGATATCCACCTGGGGGGCCAGGGCCAGGATGGTCTGTTTGATTTCGTCGGTGATATGCGGGATAACCTGGACGGTGCCGCCCAAGTAGTCGCCGCGGCGTTCCTTATTGATCACCCGATAATAGATCTTGCCGGTGGTATAATTGTTTTCCTGGCCCAGGGTGACGGAGGTGAAGCGTTCGTAATGACCCAGGTCCAGGTCGGTTTCGGCCCCATCATCGGTAACATACACCTCGCCGTGCTGGAAAGGGTTCATGGTCCCGGGATCCACATTGATGTAGGGGTCCAGCTTCAGGTAAGTCACCTTAAGGCCCCGGCTTTCCAGGAGGGCGCCGATGGCGGCCGCGGCCACCCCTTTGCCCAGGGAGGAGAGGACGCCGCCGGTGATAAAAATGAATTTGGTTTTCATGACAATTCAGTTTTCTTCCTGTCCAGCATGAGCCGGGAGCAACATGGTTGGCCGCGGCGGCCGCCGGTAACCCTGGGGGAGAATTGGGGCCGTGCCATAATCACCACGATGGTTGGGACGTTATCTGTTTATATCGTGGGTCAAGGCTGAGTGTCAAGCAGATCGGCACCTGAGGGGCCACCGGGCCGGGGATCGGCCTGAGGGCAGGATAAGGCCCGATACGGCTCGTCAGGGGGTTGAGGGAGGGTTGGGAAAACAACCTGGCCGTGCACCTGCCATCGAATCCGCCACGATGCGGGCTGGCAATCAGGGGTTATGAACTAGCAGCCACCACGACACGAACTGCCTTGCTTACCGCTGCTTCCTTCCGGACCTGACGGGGTTCACAAGCGTCCGTTGCGTGGGGTCCAGTTCCGCCACCTGACATTCAGACTCCGTACCGCGCTGCGATCCTTTGGTCAGGAATTCGACCCCGCTGAGCGGATCTCGGGCTACAGGGCACCGCTAGCTCCCCGTCTAGCACGACCAGGATATCTGGAGGCGGCGGGCCGATTTAGTCCTGCCCGCCTTTATCTACCCGTTCTTTTAATTCTTTGCCGACCTTGAAAAACGGCAATTTTTTTTCACAGACCTCGATAATGGCGCCGGTTTTCGGGTTGCGGCCCTGATAGCCGTTATAACACTTGACCTTGAAACTGCCGAAGCCACGAATTTCTATGCGTTCTTCCTCAACCAGGGCATCCGTCATATTATCGAAGATGGTATTGACCACCATCTCGGCCTTTTTGATGGTCAAATTCTCGGCTTTGGCCAAGGCTTCGATCAATTGCGATTTGTTCATCTATCCTCCGACAATCTCTTGGGGGTCACGGAAAATCCTGGTGCCGGCGGCTGAATCTTCGCCAAAAAGAAACAGGTTCTTTTGTTTCCTATTTCTATCTTAACCTAAAAGGAGCGCCGGGTAAAGAAAAAAGTATATGGACTTTCATAGGTTATCCCCTGGGGGCGGGAAAGCCGGCATCGGTCCGGGACGGGGCCGGACGGTTTCCCGGCAGCTCAGGCGCCGGCGCCGGTCAGGTCCGAAGTGCAATGAGGACAGCGTTTGGCCGTCAGGGGGATGAGGGAGGAGCAGAACGGGCACTCCTTGGTGGTGGGATCCCCGGGTTTTTCCCGTTGCAGCCGGTTCATGCCCTTTACCACCATGAAGATGGCGGCGGCCACAATGACGAAATTGATGATGGTGTTGATAAATTGCCCGTAATTTAAGGTAACTGCGCCGGCCTGGCGGGCACCGGCCAGAGAGAAATACGGCCCCGGCACCTTGCCCTCCCGGAGGACCAGGAACAGATCGGAAAAATCAATATTCCCCACCAGCATGCCGATGGGCGGCATGAGAACATCGTCCACCAGTGATTTGACCATAACCCCAAAGGCGGCGCCGATGATGATGCCCACCGCCATGTCCACCATGTTGCCCCGCAGGGCGAATTCCTTGAATTCTTTGAGCATACTGACTGTCTCCTTGCGATCCCAAAATGGTCCTCCTCTTTTGCGAGGAGATTGTGGAAATTATGAGATGCCATTAGCTGTCTGCAGGCCGTCTTCGGGTTTGGTGTTGACAAAAATGTAAAAACCATCTAAGATTATGAGAAAAACGTTAGCGTTTGGAGCAATTTTCATGGTCGATTCCGAAGCCCTGGCCTGTCTGTACGAGATTACCCAGGCCGTGAACAAGCCCGGTTCGCTGAAGAGCGGGTTGCAGAAGATCCTGTCCATCCTGGCCACTCGGATGGGGATGAACCGGGGCACGATTACCATTCTCAATCCGGACACCCGGGAATTACAGATTGAAATCGCCCACGGCCTGACGGCCGAAGCCCGGAAACGGGGGCGGTATAAGTTGGGGGAGGGTATCACCGGTCGGGTGGTGGAGAATGGCGAGCCGGCGGTGGTCCCCCGCATCAGCCAGGAACCTCTCTTCCTGAATCGCACCCGTTCCCGGGGCGACCTGCAGAAACAGGATATCTCGTTTATCTGCGTGCCCATCAAAATCGGTCCCCAGACCATTGGTGCCCTGAGTGTGGATCGCCTCTATCAGGAAGACGTCCACTTGGACGCCGACGTGCAACTGTTGACCATTATTGCCTCGGTAATCGCCCAGGCCGTCAATAACCTCATGCGCATCGATCAGGAAAAGCAGCGCCTCCAGGCGGAGAACCTGAAATTGCGGGAGGAGCTGCAGGATAAATATAATCTTGACAACATTGTCGGCAACTCCAGTAAGATGCGCCAGGTCTTTGAGATGATTCAACGGGTGGCCAAGAGCAACGCCACCGTCCTCATCCGGGGCGAAAGCGGTACCGGCAAGGAACTGGTGGCCAGTGCCATTCATTACAACAGCAAGCGGGCCCATAAGCCCTTTGTCCGGGTCAATTGTGCTGCTCTGCCCGAAACCCTGGTGGAGAGTGAACTTTTCGGCCATGAAAAGGGGGCCTTCACCGGGGCCACCCAGACCAAGATGGGCCGCTTTGAGCTGGCCCAACGGGGCACCATTTTTTTGGACGAGATCGGCGATCTCAGCCCCACGGTGCAACTGAAGCTGTTGCGGGTCATTCAGGAGCGGGAGTTTGTCCGGGTCGGGGGGACCAAGAGCATGGAAGTGGACGTCCGTATTATTGCCGCCACCCATCGGGATCTGGAGGGTCTGTTGGCCACTGGGGCCTTCCGGGAGGATCTGTATTATCGCCTGAATGTCTTTCCCATTTATCTGCCGCCGCTGCGGGAAAGGCAGACGGATATCATCCTGTTAGCCGAGTACTTTTTACAGAAATACAGTCAGGAAAACAATAAAAATATCAAACGTATTTCTGCCCCGGCCATTGACCTGTTAATGCAGTATCACTGGCCCGGCAATGTCCGGGAGCTGGAAAACGTCATTGAGCGGGCGTTGCTGGTCTGCGATGAAGACACCATCCGGACCATTCATCTGCCGGCCAGTCTTCAGACCCTGGATCGCCAGGACGGCAAAAAGGCTGTTTCCCTGGCCGCGGCGGTGGAAAACCTGGAAAAGGAGATGATCATCGAAGCCCTGCGGGCCACCCGTGGCAATCAGACCCTGGCGGCCGAATATTTGGACACGAGTCTGCGCATCCTGGGTTATAAAATCAAGAATTACCAGATCAACCCGCGTCAATACAAGACGTTGTGACCTTCTCCGGGCGGGAAGCCCCGCCTCTCCCCTCATAAGAAACCGTGCTCCTGCAACTGTCTGATTGCGGTGGCCTTACCGGCTACGATGAGGTGGTCTCCGGCCTGGAGACGTTCCTGGCCGGTGAGAACCAGCACCGGTTGGCTGCCGCGCACGATGCCGATCACCGTGACCCGGTAGAGGTCGCGAAAATTCACCTCGGCCAGGGTCTTCTGGATGAGGGGGGAGTCGGCTGCCACTGGGAGGGTGGCCAGGCTGAAGCCCTCCGTCGGCGCCGCTGCCCCGGTCGGCGCCAGTTCCTGTTTTTCCAACAAAGCTGCGGCAGCCGTCAACTGGGCGGTTGGTCCGGCCAGAATGAGGCGATCGCCGGGATACAGGCTGACATCCGGGTCTGGGTCAAGGATGGTTTTGCCGCCTCGGCTGACAGCGACGATGGAGACGCCGGTCTCCTGACGGAGGGGGATGTCCCGAATGGGCCGGCCGGCAAAACGGGAGGTGGATTCCAAGCGGAAGATGCGCAACCCTATGGGCAGGTCGGCGGCGGCGGCCGTGAGCACATCCAAGGTGGCGGTCAGGACTTCGGCCGCCTGTTGGGCCGCATCAGCGAAAGGTCGCAAGACCAGATCAGCCCCGGCGGCGTGGAAGCGGCGGGCCTCGTCCTCCTGGCGGGCGGTCAGAGCCACTCTGCCGTGGAAATGGAGCTCTCGCAACCCTTGCAGCAGTTTTAGGTTAAGATCCGGGTCACGCACCGTGACCACCACTAATCGGGCCGCGGCCAGGGGCAGGTGCTGGAAAAGCTCCGGATCGCCCACATCGCCGTAAAAAACCGGCAAGCCGGAGCGGCGCCATTTTTCCAGGACCTCGGGATCAAAATCCACCCCCACCATCTTGGTGCGCCGTTCCCATAGGTGGCAGGCGATGCCGCCGCCAAAATTACCCAGACCGATGAGAATGATATCTGCCGCCGGCACCGCCGCCGCACTATCCTGGAGGGCTTCCCGGTAGGGCGTCTGCCGTTCAAATATACCCAGCCAGGGAGCCAGGAACTGGTATAATTTCCCGGAATAGAGGATCAGATAGGTGGAGCCGGCGATGGTCACCAGTCCCACCAGGGTGATCAACCCCAGGATGTCCAGACTGATGTGGCCCAGACTCACCCCCAGGGCCCCTAAAATCAGGGAAAATTCGCTGATCTGGGCCACCGTCAGGCCGGCCAGGAGGCCGGTGCGTTTGCGGTAGCCCAGATACCCCATGATGACCATGACAATCAGGGGGTTGCCGATAAGGACAAACAAGGACAGGACCGAGGCCTTGCCGATTTGCGCCCCCAAAACCGCCAGGTTCAGGCGGGAACCCAGATCGATGAAAAAGAAGATGAGGAGAAAGTCCCGGAGGCTGACCAAGCGGGAGCTGATGGCTTCCCGATAGGGCGTTGAGGCCAGGGAGACGCCACCTAAAAAGGCTCCCACTTCCTTGCTGAATCCCAGGGTGTCCCCCAGGGTCGCCAGGGCGATGGCCCAGGCCACGGCAAAGAGCAGGAGCAATTCCTGGCTGCGGGCCAGATAGCGGAGCAGGGTGGGCAGCACCGAGCGCATCATCAGGGCCACCAGGGCCAAAAAGCCGAGGCCGGCGACGACCACCTGCCCCACGTTTTTGAGCAAAGACCAGCCGTCAGCCTCGGCCTGGCCGCTGAAGGCGGTCAGACCGATCATGACGAGAATGACCACGATATCCTGGACGATGAGAAAACCGATGGCGATGCGCCCGTGCAAGGCATCGATTTCGCCCTTGTCCGAGAGCAGTTTGACAATGATAATGGTGCTGGAAAAGGTCAGGGCCACGGCCACATAGACGGCCTCAAGAGTAGTCAAGCCCAAAGCCAGAGACAAAAAAAAGCCGATCACGGAAGTGAAGAGGACCTGCCCCAGACCGGTGGCCAGGGCGACGGTGCCCATGGTGCGGATGAGATTTACATCAAGCTTCAGACCCACGACAAACAGAAGCAGGGCAATGCCGATATGGGCCAAGAGCTCGATTTGGGCATGGCTGCTGATGAGGCTGAAGCCCGAGGGGCCGACCAGGATGCCGGCGGCCAACAAGGAGACGATCAGTGGCTGCCGCAGCAGCAGGCCGACAACCCCCAACACGGCTGCCAGGAGCATGATGGCCGTGATCTCTTGGAACATATTTTCAAATAGCATGCTGTGCACACCGTCAGAAAGATTAGCTTAACTAAGCATGTTTCAGCATCCCTGTCAACCTGGGGAGGCGGGCGGCGGGGGCCAAAGTACCCACGCTGAGCCGGCGGCCGGAGCGATTTCACTTGACCGGAACGGCGGGAATTGATAAAATTTGCTAATTTTTTTCATGGGTTGTTATTTTTCCCGGTTCCGGCTGCGCCGCTGGGCGGGCCACCGGGGTTTGCGCTGCTGGCAGCAAGATTGACTGGAACGCCGTGACCATTCCCATTCTCACCGACCTGGTTATTATCTTCGGCCTGTCCTTGGTGGTCCTGCTTATCTGCCACCAGTTTCGGATACCGGTGACTGTGGGCTTTATTTTCACCGGGATCCTGGCCGGGCCGCATGTCCTGGCGCTGGTGCGGGCGGTGCACGAGGTGGAAATCCTGGCGGAGATCGGCGTTATCCTCCTGTTGTTTACCATCGGCGTGGAATTTTCTTTCGCCAACCTGCTGCAGATCCGCCAATCGGTCTTGGTGGCCGGGCCGATCCAGGTTGGGGCGACGGCGGTCGCCGGCACGGTTGTGGGCGCCCAGATGGGCCTGACGTGGCCGGAAGCTGTTTTCGTCGGTTTCCTGATTTCTTTGAGCAGCACTGCCATCGTCCTGAAGCTCCTGCAGGAGCGGGCCGAGGTGGACACGCCCCATGGCCGCACCAGTCTGGGCATCCTGATCTTTCAGGATATCATCATCGTGCCCATGATGGTTTTTGTGCCCCTCCTGGCAGGGCAGACAGAAAACCTGGGGGCGTCTTTCCTCATCCTTTTGGCCAAAGCCGTGGTCATTGTCCTGCTGGTCATCGCCGGGGCCAAGTATGTGGTGCCCCAGGTGCTTTTTCAGATTGCCCGCACCGGCAACCGGGAACTGTTTCTCCTGTCCATTGTTCTCATCTGCCTGGCCGTGGCCTGGCTAACCGCGGCGGCCGGTCTTTCGTTGGCCTTGGGGGCCTTTTTGGCCGGTTTGATCGTCTCGGAAACGGAGTACAGCCATCAGGCGTTGGGGAATATTCTGCCGTTCCGGGACGTCTTTGCCAGCTTCTTTTTTATTTCCATCGGCATGCTGTTGGATATTGAATTCCTTTTCAACAACCCGGGGAGTATCATCCTCTTGACCGGGGGAGTAGTTCTGATCAAAGCCGTCCTGGCCGGCAGTGCCGGTTTGGCTCTGAAGTTTCCTCTGCGGACCGCGGTGCTGGTGGGCATGGCCCTGTGCCAGGTCGGGGAGTTTTCTTTCATTTTAGCCAAGGTGGGCATCAAGGAAGGGTTATTGAGCGCCCATGCCTATCAACTCTTTTTGGATGTGACCATCCTGACCATGGTGGCGACGCCTCTTCTCATGGCGGTGGCGCCGCAGTTGGCCGCGGCCGCAGCCCGCTGGCCCCTCCCGGCGCGGCTTAGATACGGGGCTCATTTAGAAACCATGGGCAGCCGAGAGGTTCCGAAGGATCACCTCATCATCGTCGGCTTTGGGGTAAACGGCCGCAATCTGGCCCGAGCCGCCAAAAACGCTGGCATTCCTTATGTTATTATTGAAATGAACCCGGAAACGGTGCGCCGGGAACGGGGGCTGGGCGAACCCATTTTTTACGGGGATGCCACCCAGGAAGAAATCCTGCGGCATGCCCGGATTGAGGAGGCCCGCATTCTTGTCGTGGTCATTAATGACCCGGCGGCAGTGCGGCGCATTACGACGTTGGCCCATCGTCTCAACCCCCGGGTCCATATTATTGTCCGGACCCGGTATGTTACCGAGTTGCCGGCCCTCTTTGAGCTGGGAGCCGACGACGTGGTGCCCGAGGAGTTTGAAACCTCGGTGGAAATCTTTACCCTGGTGCTGAAAAAGTATCTGATTCCCCGGGAAGAGATTGAGCGGCTGACTTCGGAAGTGCGGGCCAACTGTTATATGCTTTTTCGGGGGCTCATGAAGGAACTGGGGGGGGTCAGTCCCCTGCGATATGATCTGCATGACGTTGAAATCAGCACCTTTCGCCTGGCGGCGGGTGCCCCGGCGGCGGGCAAATCCCTGGCCCAAATGGAACTGCGCAAACAGCATGGCGTCACGGTCTTGGCCATCCGCCGGGATGGACAGACCTTTCACAATCCCGACCCCCATCTGGTACTCCTGGCCGGCGATTTGCTTGTCACCATGGGGTCTCCGGAACAACTGAGCAAGGCCGCCTCGTTGTTCACTATGGCTCCCCGGGGGGACTGATGGCAGCGGCCGAGTGTTGGCTGGGCGCCTGCCATCGCCGTCGACTCTAGAAAATATTGGTCTCTCGGCCCCTGGCTTTTCTCTTGGGGCCACTTTTAACAGGGTATCCGTGTCGAGCGCGCCGGCGGTCGGCCTGGCCAACCCTCAGCACTTGCTATGACGACGCTCCGGTATCTCATTCCTCTGCTATTTTTCCTGGTTTTCCCGGCCGTCCCCGGTTGGACGCAACCGCCAGCAGAGTCCCCGCCGACCGAGCCGGCGGTCATTCAGGCCATCCGCATCCGGGGCAATCGCACCTTGCCCAAACGGGCGCTGTGGCAAGAGATGGTGACGCCCCGTCCCCATTTTTTCCGCTGGAAGCCCCCGCCCGTGTTCCGACCGGAGGAATTGGCCGAGGATGTGGAACGCCTCAAAGAGGCCTATCGCCGGGCCGGGTTTTACCACACTGAGATCACCCCGGAGGTTGTTGAGAGTCTGGGGGCGGTGACCATCACCCTGCACATCCAGGAAGGACCCCGGATAAGAGTCAAGCATCTGGAGGTGAGTGTGGTGGGGGCTCCCCAACTGCAGACGACTTTGGCAGAGTTTGTGCAAAACGGTCCCCTGGCCCGGGGGGAGGGTTTCACCGAGAAAGGATTTGACCAACTTAAGAAGGAAATCGTCGGCTATCTCATGGATCGGGGCTATCCCAAGGTCCGGGTGGAAGGGGAGGCGCTCCTGAACCTGGAGGATAATACGGCCGCCATCTATATGCAGGTCTGGCCCGGTCCTTGGGCCCGCTTCGGGCCGATTCGGGTCCAGGGGCAGCAGGCCACGCCTGAAGCCCTCATCCGCCGGGCCCTGCGGGTCCACACCGGCGAACCTTTTTCTTTGGCCAAAATGATCGCCAGCCAGGAGCGGCTCTTTGAAATGGATCTCTTCCGCAGCGTCAACGTCACCCCCGAGGAGGTCCCGGCGGAGCAGACCGATATACCTGTTGTGGTGGAGGTCACGGAGCGGAAAAAACGATCCCTGAAATTGGGGGCCGGTTACGGCAGTTGGGACCAGTTCCGGGCCCGGGCCGTCTTGCGCTACCGCAACCTGGGGGGCGGCGGCCGCACGTTGGAAGTGGGCGCCAAATACTCCCGCCTGGACACCCGCATCGAGGGTTCTTTTTTGAACCCCATGCTCTTGGGCTCCCAGCTCGATTTAGTGGTCAACAGCGGTTTTTTGCGGCGCTCCTATCCGTCGTTCTCTGATCGGGCCTTTTATAGCCGCACCCTGCTGGAGCGGGAGATCAGCGAGCGGACCAAAGTGTATGTGGGCCACGGCCTGGAATTCGCCCGCCCCTTCGGCGTAACTGATCTGGCCTTGGAGCTTTTGCGCGATACCACCTCCGGCAAACTCTACACGGTTAATATGCTCCTGTGGGGATTGACCCGGGATACCGTGGACAACCCGGCCGACCCGCAAAAAGGCGGACAATTCTTTTTGTTGGGGGAATTCGCCCCTAATGCCATCTCTCCCCAAGTGCAGTTTGTGCAGTCAACCATCGAAGCCCGGCGCTACCAAAACCTGGGCCCAAAACATGTGGTCTTGGCCGGACGGGCCAAATTTGGTCTTATCCCGCCCATCCAGGGCACGGACCAGATTCCCATCTTCCGCCGCTTTTTTGCCGGCGGCCCTGGGAGTATGCGGGCTTACCGGCTCTACTATCTCGGCCCCCGGGACCTGGCCGGGAACCCTTTGGGCGGTGAAGCCCTCCTTCTCGCCAACCTGGAACTGCGCTTCCCCCTCGTGGGTGAGTTTCGGGGTGTGACCTTTGTCGACGCCGGCAATGTGTTTTACAAATTAAAAAATACAGATGTGGGGCAATGCAAATACGGCGCCGGTTTCGGCCTGCGCTATCAGACCCCCATCGGCCCCATCGGCCTGGAGCTGGCCTGGCCCTTGAACCCCATTGACCGCAAACAGGATACCATGCAGGTGATTTTTAATATCGGCCATTCCTTTTAACACCACAGAGCCGGCAGTTTGGCTGCCTCTGGATTTTCCCTCCGGGCATGGTTACTTTGTGACGAAAGTTGATTGGCAGAACATTATCCCCCGGGAGGGAGGAATATTATGCGGAAAGGACTGCTGCTGTTCATCATCGTCAGCCTGCTCAGCGGCCCGGCGGCTTTAACGTTATCCCAGATTTCTGCGGCTGCCGGCAAGCCGCAAACCACCTGCCCGGTCATGGGCGGTGCCATCGATAAAAATATTTACCTTGATTACCAGGGCCAACGGATTTATTTCTGCTGCCCGGCCTGCATCCCGGAGTTCAAAAAGGATCCGGCCAAGTATGTGAAAAAATTGGAGGCCCAAGGCGTGCAATTGGAGCCGGTGGGGAAGAAATAATTCAGTGAAGGGGACCAGAGGGACGATGCTCACGTCCCAGCTCCTGGCGCACCACGAAGCGGGGGCGGTGGCGCACTTCCCGGTAGATGCGGCCGACGTATTCGCCGATGAGGGCCAGGCCGAACATCTGCAGGCCGGCAAAGACAAAGAGGATGGCGAAGAGGGTGAAGACCCCTTCCACTTCCGGGCCAATCCAAAGGCGGCGCAGCATCAAAAAGAGGCCGAAGCCCAGGCCGGCCAGGGCGATGAGCAGGCCGGTGATGCCCACGAAGTGGATGGGCAGGTGGGAGAAGCCGGTCATGAAGTCGAAGTTCAGGCGGATGAGCTTCACCAGGCTGTATTTGGATTGGCCCCGGGTCCGTTCGGCGTGTTGCACCGGCACTTCGGTGATGCGCCGGGCGAAACTGTTGGCCAGGGCCGGGATGAAGCTGGTGGATTCGTGGCATTGGTTGATGCTGTCGATGACGCTGCGGCGGTAGGCCCGGAGCATGCAGCCGTAGTCCCGGAGGTAGACTCCCGTCACCTTGGACATCAGCCAGTTGATCAGGGCCGAGGGCAGGCGGCGGAAAAAGGAATCATGGCGGATCTCCCGCCAGCCGCCCACGGTATCGTAACCTTCTTCGATCTTGGCCACGAGTTTGGGGATTTCTTCCGGCGGGTTCTGCAGGTCAGCGTCCAAGGTGACGATGACTTGGCCGCGCGCGGTCTGGAAACCGGCGAAGATGGCCGGATGTTGGCCAAAATTGCGGATAAACTGAAGGGCCCGCACGTTCCCGGGATGCTCTTGGTGCAGGCGGGAGATAACCTCCCAGGAGCGGTCGGCGGAGCCGTCGTCCACAAAAATAATTTCGTAGGGGTAGGGCTGGGCATCCAGGGTGGCAAAGAGGCGTCTGGCCAGTTCCGGGAGATTTTCTTCTTCGTTGTACACGGGAATGACAACGGAAACATAAGGAGAAGCACCGGTATCCGAGGCGACCGGTGAGGTGGTTTGGTTCATGTGGTCAACCTTCCAAAACGGCGACAAGCGATGGCGCTAAGCGACGGTCAACGGCAGGCTTTTTGGCTGCAGAAAAAAGCGGCCGCAGCCGCCGGAAAAACAAATCATCGAGAGCAGGCCATAAGCCGAGTTCTGTAACCGGCATGGCCGGTGATGATCATTCCTCTAGGACCGGCGTTGCCGTCGGTCTCCAGCGGCCTACCCGGGAGCTTTGGACGGGCCGCCCTCAAACGCTCCCCTATTTGGCCTTGCTCCGGGTGGGGTTTACCGAGCTTCCGGTGTCGCCACCGGAACTGGTGAGCTCTTACCTCACCGTTTCACCCTTACCAGAGCAATGGGGTTGCTCTGGCGGTTTGTTTTCTGTGGCACTTTCCTTAGGGTCGCCCCCACTGGGTGTTACCCAGCACCCTGCCCTGTGGAGCTCGGACTTTCCTCCCGCCAACCGATGGTTGGCCAGCGATCATCCGGCCTGCTCTGATGATTTATCTATTACTATTTTATGATTTTTCTGTCCTGCGGTCAAGGACCTGCCTTAGCCGGAGGGCGTTTTGGGCGGCCGGGCCGTCCTCCTTGACGGCCTTGGGATCGACGAGGGCTGGTCCGGCTCAAGCGGCCTCGGCCGGGTTGGCGCCGCCGTTTTCCTCCAGGGGGACAAAGTAGATAATCCGCTGGCAGTGGGGGCAGGTCATGAGCTCCTGATCCATCTGCAGTTCAATGAACTTTTGCGGCGGCAGATTCATGTGGCAGGCCTGGCAGACCCCCTGGCGCACCTCGGCGACGGCAATGCCTTGACGTTTTTCCCGGATAAAGTCATAGCGTTTTAACAGCGGCGCCGGGATGTTTTTCTGGATCTGCTGGCGTTGGCTCTGCAACTCGTTGATTTTGGCTTCCTGTTCGGCTAATTCGGCTGCCACCTCGGCCTGCAGTTTTTCCAGATTGGCCTGCCGGACGTTGATCTCTTCCTGGAGAGAGGCCAGTTCGGCGGTCAAAGCATCTTCCTGTTCGCTGATCTCCAGAATCTCTGTTTCTTTCTGGTCTTTGCGATCCTCTTTGAAGGCAATTTCCTTGAGCATCGCCTTATACTCAATATTGTCTTTGATCTCCATCAGGCGCTGCCGACTGCGGGTAATGCCCTCATCCAGCATGTCCATTTCCTGTTGCAGTTGGCGATGCTGTTTTTTCGTTTCTTCCAGTTCCTGCAGTTTCTCTGCGGCTCGGGCCTGCATCTCGGCCAGCTGGGCTTCCAACTCCCGCATGGTTTGGGGGAGTTCATGCTGGCACTGCACGAGGCCTTTGATCTCCAGATCAAGTTCCTGCAGAGAAATGAGCTTGCTCAATTCCGGTAACAAGGGGGGTTCCTCCAATTTGGTAATGTCTTCAGGTGCCCGGGACACGGCCAACTGCCAGCAAACAACTCTCTGCCGGCAGATTACAGGTACCTGAAGGGGTCTTCGTCGGCGGCGGCGGTGACTGCCACAGCCAAACCGGCTGCCTGCAGGTCTGCCCGTAAACGCCGCGTCCACTCTGGTATAAAAAGGACCTCGGTGGCGTAATGCCCCAGATCAATAACCGCCATTTCTTCCTGAGCAAAAGGTGCGGCCTGATGATAACGCACATCTCCGGTGAGAAAAAGTTCTGCACCCTGTTCCCAGGCGCGAGGGATGAGATCGCCGCCGCTGCCGCCACAGACCGCCACCCGTTGCAGCAAGGGGCGGGGTCGGCCGGTGGTTCTCAGATGGTCGGTGTGAAATAACCGTTTCAGCTCGGCAATGATCTCAGCAAAGGGGCGGGGTTCGGGCCAAGTGCCGATGCGGCCAAAGCCATGGGCCAGGCCGGGGTTGGCCAGGGGGTAGAGATCATACGCGACTTCCTCATAGGGATGGGCCGCCCGCAGGTTGGCCAGCGCCGCCGGGACCAGGCCTTCGGGCAGCACCACCTCGAGGCGGACTTCCTCGGCCCGGTTCAGGACGGCCATCTGCCCCTGCCACGGCCGGGCCCCGGCCAGCGGCCGATACGTGCCCTGGCCCCGCACCTGGAAGGTGCAGTGGGAGTAATTGCCGATGATGCCGGCACCGGTCTCACAGACGGCCTCTCGCACCCGGTCTTCATAACCCACCGGCACGAAAACCGTCAGCTTGACCACCGGTTCGGTGCGCGTCACGGTCAAGGGTGTCAGGTTGGTCAGGCCCAGAAGATTGGCCAGATAAGCATTGAGGCCGTCGGCCGCGGCATCCAGGTTCGTATGGGCGGCGGCCACGGCTACGTCGTGTTTGAGGGCCAAGGCAATGGGCCGATCCAGCGGGTTGTCGGGATTGAGCTGCTGCCGCGGCTGAAAAAAAAGAGGATGATGGGTCAGGAGCAGGTGTGCCCCCGCGGCTACGGCCTGTTGGACCACTGGTGTGGTCGGCTCCAGGGCTACCAGCACCCGCTCCACCGGTTGCCGAGGCGAGCCCACCTGGAGGCCGACCCGATCCCAACTGGCAGCCAGGAGCGCCGGGGCCTGTTTTTCCACCACCGCGAGGATATCTTGGACGGTTGCGCGCATTGCAAGGTAAGATGGGGTGCTTTGCCAGCACCCCATCCCTTTTCCGTGACTCCGTTAAGTTAATACTGCATTCTGCGAAATTTTTATGTCCATCAGCATGATCCTGGTGGGCCCACCTGGATTCGAACCAGGAACCTTCCGGTTATGAGCCGGTGGCTCTGACCGTTGAGCTATGGGCCCGAGCAATTGCCTTGGTCCAGCAGTCACCATACTCATAAGATTATAATACACCGGAAAAATTTTTCGACTCCTTTTTTCCCGGAACCGCCCGCGGCAGCTGGCAAAAGCGGCGAACGGCCCGACTGTCGCCTCAATTCTCGGTAAAGCTCTGCAGGCGTTTGATCCGGGAGGCGTGCCGGAGTTTGCGCAGCGCTTTGGCTTCGATCTGACGGATGCGCTCCCGGGTTACCATGAATTTCCGTCCCACTTCTTCCAGGGTGTGATCGGTTTTTTCGCCGATGCCGAAACGCAGGCGGATGACCTTCTCCTCCCGGGGTGTCAGGGTGGACAGCACCGTGCGGGTGATTTCGGCCAGATTGAGGTTTTCAATGGCCTCGGTGGGCAGAGCGATCTTCTTGTCTTCGATGAAATCGGCCAGATAGCTGTCTTCTTCTTCCCCGATGGGAGTTTCCAAAGAGATGGGTTCTTTGGCGATTTTAAGGACTTTGCGCACCTTTTCCAGGGGATATTCCATCTTTTCCGCCAGTTCTTCGGGGGTGGGTTCCCGGCCCAGTTCCTGGACCAGGTAGCGGGAGGTCCGCAAGAGTTTGTTGATGGTCTCGATCATGTGGACCGGAATCCGAATGGTCCGGGCCTGATCGGCGATGGCCCGGGTGATGGCCTGGCGGATCCACCAGGTGGCGTAGGTGCTGAATTTATAGCCCCGTTCATATTCGAACTTTTCCACCGCCTTCATCAGGCCGATATTGCCTTCCTGGATGAGATCGAGAAACTGCAGCCCCCGGTTGGTATATTTTTTGGCGATGCTGACCACCAGGCGCAGATTGGCTTCCACCAGCTCCCGTTTGGCCCGGGAGGCCTGGCGCTCGGCCCGTTGCAGACGGCCGTGGATGGCGGCGAGTCGTTTCCGGTGCAACCCCGTTTCCCGTTCCAGTGCGGCCAGCCGTTCCTGGGCTTGCCGCCAGTTAGCCAAGAGTTTCTTCTGTTCCGGCGACAGATTTTTCCGGCCGTTTTTCCCATGGCCGGCCTTGCGGAGAAGACGGGAAAAAGTCAGGGGCGACAGGCCGGATTGACGCAGACAGTTGGCCATTTCTTTCTGACAGGTCCGGAGGGCATAGCCATAATCGTTCACCAGCCGGACGATGCGATTGAGCTGGGTGGGCGGCAACTTCATATCCGCCAGGATGTGGCCAAGGCGCTGATGATATACCTGTCGCCGGGCCAGGAGACGGGTCCGTTGGGCGGCTGTCAAGGTTCTCCTGTGCAGGCAGGTTTGGAGGCGTTGACAAAGGGTTTCCAGCCGGTGGATGTCATCGAGAAATGGTCCGAAGCGATCCTGCCCCGGTTCCAGCTCCTCCTCCTCTTCCAGCAGTTCGCCGTTCTCATCGGGGCTTGCTCCCCTCCCTTCGGCCATCTGTTTGGCGGCCTGGAGGAGTTCCCGCCGCGCGCTCGGGGTTTCCAAGAGGGCCGTGATCATTTCTCGGGTGCCCTCCTGGATGCGTTTGGCAATTTCAATCTCACCTTCTCGGGTCAGCAAAGAGACCATGCCCATTTCCTTCAGGTACATCTTCACGGGGTCATCCAGGCGGGTGGCAGGACTGGCCTCCAGCGGAAAAAACGATTCTTCGGCCGCCGCGGTTTCTGGAGCGGCCACGTCCATATGGCTCGGCATTGTCATTAACTCAAAGTCCAGATCCCCATAGGCCAG
>CALGOE010000251.1 GCA_937958145.1 uncultured Desulfobacca sp. | reverse complement strand
CATTGGCGCACAGGCTGGAAAGCCTGTGCTACTGAATTTTTGCCCAGAACTTGTGACCCTTGACCCCTTGCCTGAAACTGACAAAGGTTAACACCTCTATGACTCAGCAAGTTCATACTGTCTGTCGCCTCTGTTCCGCCTGCTGCCCGGTGGTGGCCGAAGTGGAAGGGGGAAGATTCGTCCGGGCCGAACGCAAGTCATTGCTGCCGCCGGAAAAAACCCTGATCTGCCCCAAGCTCCGGGCAGCGCCGGATATTGTCTACTCGCCGGACCGGGTCCTTAAACCACTCATCCGCAGCGCCGCCGGGGAATTTCAAGAAGCCTCCTGGCAGGCGGCTCTGGATCTGGTGGCAGAAAAAATGCTGTCTTACAAGGAGCGCTTCGGGGCCGAGACCGTGGCCTGGCTCAGGGGCATGGCTGCGGATTGGGGGGCCCCCTGGGATTATGCCAACCGCCTCATGAATCTGTTCGGTTCGCCCAACACCATCGGCAACGGTTCGGTCTGCCACGTGGCCCGGGAAATGGCCCATGTGTACACGTATGGCTCCCTGACCCTGGCCCAGCCGAAAAACTCCCGCTGCATCATCGTGTGGGGGAAGAACGACCGTCATACCGCCCCCGGGGCCTGCGAAGCCATCCTGGCGGCCAAGGAGCAGGGCGCCAGGCTCATCGTCATCGATCCGGTGCAGACTTATCTGGCCAAACTGGCGGACATCTGGCTGCCGATCAAGCCGGGACACGACGGCCAGCTGGCCATGGCCATGATCCGGGAAATTATCTCCCAGGGTTGGTATGACGCCGACTTTGTGGAGCAGTACTGTGTCGGCTTCGAGGACCTCCGGGCAGCCGCAGCACGGTTTCCGGCGGAGGAAGTGGGCCCTCGCCTCTGGCTGGAGCCCCAGGCCATCCGGGAAGCAGCCCGGCTCTACGCCACCAGCAAACCGGCCTGCATCATCGACGGCAACGGCCTGGACATGCACCTGCAGGTTTTCCAGACCACCCGGGCCGTCTGCCTGCTCCGGGCTTTGACCGGGAATCTGGACAAAGAGGGCGGCGATTTTATCTTACAGCCGGTGCCGGTCAACGACCTCCAGGCCAAAGATCACTGTCCGCCGGACATTCCTCCGGTTACCGCCGGCCACCCCTTATTCAACACCTTTCACCACAACTGGGGCCTGCACGTGCAATCGGCCCTGGTGGACGCCATTTTAGAGGAGAAACCTTATCCTGTCCGCATGGTGGTGGTTCAGTCCGGCAATCCGGTGATTACTATGGCCGATGCCAATCGGGCCCGCCGGGCCTTTGAGAAGCTGGAATTTTTGGTGATGATCGACCTGTTCCAGAATCAGACGGCCCGCCTGGCGGATGTGCTCCTGCCGGCCTGCAGCTGCTTTGAGAAGACGCAGCTCAACCGGGCGTATATGCGCAACAGCCCGGTAATTCTGGCCAACGAGGTGATCCCGCCGTTGGGGGAGAGCCGCCCGGATTGGTGGATCATGTTTGAGTTGGGGCGCCACCTGGGACTGGCCGAATATTTCCCCTGGCAGACGGTGGAGGAGGCCATTGATTATCAGTTGGAACCGTCCGGACTGACGGTGGCCCAGTTGCGGGAAAACCCCGGCGGCCTGCGGGCCACGCCCCTGGCATTTGAGAAATATCGCCGCCAGGGCTTTGCCACGCCGTCGGGAAAAGTGGAGCTTGCTTCTGCCCGCCTGGCCGCGGCCGGGCAACCGGCGGTCCCTTTCCAGGACGGCAGCACCGCGGATCCCATCAGCTTTGTTGAAACTGCCGATCCCGACGCCCTCATCGGCATCAGCGGCGCTCGGGTGAACCGCTTCACCCACACCCAGTTTTTCCACATCCCGGCCCTGCGTCGGGGTGATCCGGAACCCACTGCCGATCTGCACCCCGAAGAAGCGGCGCAACGGGGGGTGGAACCGGGCCGGCTGCTGACCATCACCACCCCGCGGGGGCGGGTGCGCCTGCGGGCCCGGCTGACCACAACGGTGCCCAAGGGCGTGGTGCGTTTGGCCTGGGGCTGGGGGGAAGTCGATCCGGAAATGAATGTCAACAACCTGACCGACGACGACCGCCGGGACCCGGTGACCGGGACGCCTTCCAGCCGGAGTTTCAGGTGTCGGCTGGAAATCTGAGCGCCAGGCGCTTTGCCTGATACAGACCCGGCCGGGGAGTCGGAACATACCGGGGCCGGTTTTCAGAAAGATATTTCACCCAGATGACCTGGGAGGGGCGAGCCGGTGGCTCGCCCACATCATCCAAGAGAACGGGGGCCATTGGCCCCCTGGTTTTTTTGCTGCCCGGTGTTATCTTCGGGGCTGCTCGCCGAGGCCGATGAGGGGCACGGCGCCGCCGCCGGTGACCTGGGGCAGGATGCCGTTCCACTTCTCAATGGCCTTGAGATTGGCCTCGATGCGGCGCAGTTCGATGAGATCGGGAGAGATATTGGCCCGTTGCAGCCGGAGGGACTCGGCCTCGGCCGTGGCCGCGGTAATCTTCTGCTCCGCTTCGATCTTAATCCTTTCCAGATCCCGGCGGGCCTTCAGGGCCAATTGTTCCGCGGTCTGCTTGGCCTCGATGGCTTCCATGAATATCTTGGAAAAGCTGAAACCGACAATGGAGAAGGCGTCCACCGCGATGTTGTAATCCAGGAGTCTTTCGCTCAAGGTGGTCCGCATGGCTTCACTGACGGCCGGACGCTTGGTGATCAGTTCTTCGGCGGTATATCTGGCGGTGACGGCCTTGACCACTTCCTGGACGGCCGGATCAATGATGCGCTCCTTGAAGTGCAGGCCGATGGTCTGATAGACGACGTTGGCCTTATCGGGAATAATGTGATAGTTCAACGCCACTTCGGAGCTGACCTCCTGCAGATCCGAAGAAGAAGCCGCCGCATTGGTGAGAGATTTCTGCACTTTGACGTCGATCAGGACCACATTCTGCATGACCGGTACCCGGAAATGTAACCCCTCGCCGAGGACATAATCCTGGACCGCACCGAAGTTGAGGACGACCCCCCTTTCCCCGGCTCCCACCTGGACCCAGGGCCGGCTGAACAGCGCCAGCAGGACAATAATGCCCAGAATCACCACAAGCCGCAAAGGTCCTCGCTGCAGGGCCATCTGAATGGTTCTTTCCAGATCATATTGAGCCATTTCTTACCTCCTGACAAGTTATCAAAAAGGGCAAAGGGAGGGAGCATGGCCGCACCAAAAAATAAGGGGAGGGCCGGTCGCTGCTGCTGTGTACCGGAAGACACCATCCCCTGCCAAGGACTGCCAAGTTTTTGTGGCCTAAGCTTGAATTTTTCGGCGCATAGTCCCCCTGGAAGAAAGCAGGAGGGTATTATGGGACATTTCCCCCACTTTTAAGAAATGTATCATTTTCCGAACACCAAGTCGAACAGAATCGGTCAGGTGAGCACCAGCGTCAGCAATAAAATATAAAACGCCGACATGAGCAGTTGGCAGACCATCAGGGGAGCGCCATAACGCAGGAAGGTCATAAAGGAAATGGGTTTGCCCTGAGCACCGCAGATCCCGGCGGCCACGACATTGGCGGAAGCGCCGATGAGGGTGGCATTGCCACCCAGGGTGCCGGCAAACATCATGGCGATGAAGGCCGGCAGGGTGGTCAGCGGCCAATCCATAAAGCTGGCTGCCAGACCGGTCTCGGGCACGAACTGGGCGGTGACCAGATAGCCTTTGACCATCAGGAGCATGATGGCCACCACCGGGATATTGGCCAGGACGCTGGAGGAGAGGCCCACAAAGGCCAGCAGGAAGAGGCTGATGGGGAACAGGTTGGTGCCGAACCAGGTATAAAGCACTCCGGACATGCCCTGCAGCAGCCCGGTCTTGGCAAAGGCCTCCACCAGGCAGAAAAGGGCGATGAGAAAGAGGATGGTGCGCCAATCCACATCCTTGAGCACATCGGTGACATGGTCCACCTGGGCCTCATAAATGAGCAGGAGGCCCAACGACGCAGCAATAATGGACACCGCCGGCGGCACAATGCGGGATGGCAGCAATTCCCCGGCGATGAAGAGCACGACCATCACGGCGAGGATAAGCAGAGCGAAGAGGCACAAATACGGTCTGGTCAGGGGCTCGGGTTTGAGGTCCGACGGCAGGGCAACCTCGGTCCGCCAGATATCCCGCATCAGGAAGGGGACCAGAGGCACTAATATCAGGAGCGTGAGCAAACCGCCCAGACTGACCCGGCGGAGGTACTCTACAAAGGTCATGCCGATGGCGCTGCCCACCAGAAACGTGGCGGGATCGCCCACCAGGGTCAACAGACCGGCCGAATTGCTGATGATGGCCGTGATGATCATGGGGCCGACAATATCCACCTTCAGGGCCTGAGCCACCCGGATGATGATGGGGGCCAACAGGATGACGGTGGTGGCATTGGGCAATACGGTGCACAGCGGCCCCACCAGGAGAAAGAGACTCAGGAGAAAGCGTTTGCCGCTGCCCCGGGTGAAAAGCACATACCGGGAGCCCACATATTCAAAGATGCCGGTGGGCGCCAAAACCCGGGCCACCACCATGCCGCCGAACAGCAGGGCGATGGGGCCGCCGGCACTGCGGGTGACGTTCAAGATGTCCCGTTGGTCAAAGATGCCCAACACGGTGAGGAAGCTGACGCCCAACAGGGCGGCCAGGAGCATATCGATGACATCAAAGGCGATGGCGAGGATGACGCCGATGAAGACAACCACGATAATGATATTTTGCAGGTATTCACTGAACATAACCGAACCCCCAACTCCCTTGGCCCTATTCCTGTCTCTCCCCTAAGCCCTGGCCCCTGTTCTCTCTGCTAGCGGAAAGGCGGGGAGAAGAGTAAACCGCCGTCCTTGCCCAACCGGTTTGGCCCGCGCTCCAGAGCCAGCGGCGTAGTGGGCCCGAAGTGGCGCTCATAGATCTCGCCGTAATTGCCCACTGCTTCGATGACCCGGAGGACCCAGCCCGGTTTAAGGCTGAGCGTCTTTTCCGACAGGCCATCGGACGCCAGGAAGCGCTGAAAGGAGGGATTGGGGGGCTTGGCCAGCATTTCCCTGACGTTGGCCTGGGTGATGCCCTGCTCCTCAGCCTTAATAAGGGCATAGATGACCCATTTCACCACGAGGAGCCACTCCTCATCACCGGCACGCACCACGGCCGCCAAGGGCTCTTCGGAGATGACCTCGGGCAGGATACGCCAGGCCTGTGGTCCGCCCGGGGCCTGCAGCCGGAGGGCAGCCAGCTGGCCACGGTCAGCCGTAATCACCTGGCAACGGCCGGCCAGGAGGTTTTCCCGGAGTTCCACCAGAGTCTCCACGGGCAGGCCGTGGTAAGTCCAGCCTTTGGCCTGAAAGAAATCCGCTATGGTCTGCTCATGGGTCGTGCGGCGCATATAACCGATGGTGGTGCCGTTTAAATCCGCCAGCGTCTGCACCGGGCTGGCCACCGGCACCATAAAGGCCTGACCGTCAAAGAAGTAGATGTTGGCAAACCGGAGGCCCATGGCAGCTTCGCGATTAAAGGCATAGGTCGTATTACGTAGCAACAGATCGACTTTATCCGCTAAGAGGAGGGGGAAGCGGTTGGCCGTGGTCACCTCGACAAAGGTAACTTTTCCCGGGTCTTCCAAGACCGCCGCCGCCACAGCCCGGGCCAGGTCAATCTCCAATCCCTGCCATTTCCCGGTCTCGTCTTTGTGAGAAAAACCCGGCAAGACACCGCTGACGCCGACCCGCATGGTCTTATTGTCCCGCACCATCTCCAGGACCCGTCCGGCCAGGGCCTGGGCGGGGCACCAGGCCAGATTGACCAGGCACACGAGGACGAGACACCAGCACCGCCATGGCCATATTTTCTCTTTCAGCAAGCCCATCTCTCCCTTCCTCTGCAGTTGGCTTCCAGGTCCAGCCATTATAGCAAAAACTTTTCCCGGGCAATAGTAATTTATGGTTACCCCCAAAGTCAAGACAAAAAAATTCCAAAACTAAGCTTTTTCCAACTTTTTAATGTGCTTTTGTGATATCGCCAATTGTTCTGCAATCATAACAAGTTAGCCCCAGAATAAATTTCTGCCGGGGTCGAGTAA
>CALGOE010000250.1 GCA_937958145.1 uncultured Desulfobacca sp. | reverse complement strand
ACGTGACCCTGGACCCTGGTCTGTTCCGTTTCACCCCGCCCCCGGGGGTGCAGGTGGTGCGGGAGCGGATGTGATGCCGCCCCTGCCGCCTGCAATCACTGCTTGTCCAGCCTGACCGGCTGGCGTCGGTTGTGAAGGAGTGTTCCCTATGCCTTTGTCTGTCCAACAACAGGAGATCCGGGATTGGTTGGCCAAACGCGACGCCATTCTTCTGGCCCATAACTATCAACCCGGCGAGATTCAGGATATCGCCGATTTTACCGGCGACTCCCTGGGGCTGTCCCAGGCCGCGGCCAAGACCGGCGCCAAAGTCATCGTCTTCTGCGGGGTGCATTTCATGGCCGAGACCGCGGCCATCCTTTGCCCCGAGAAAACCGTTCTGCTGCCCCGACTTGACGCCGGCTGTTTCATGGCCGACACCGTCACCCCCGACTCTTTGCGGGCGCGCAAGGCGCAACTGCCCGGGGTGCCGGTGGTCACCTATGTGAACTCCACGGCGGCGGTGAAGGCCGAAAGCGACATCTGCTGCACCTCGGCCAACGCCGTGCGGGTGGTGAATTCTCTGCCCGGGGATCAGGTTCTCATGGTGCCTGATCGGAATCTGGCGCTGTACACGCAGCGCTACACCACCAAGAAAATCCATCTTTGGGCCGGGTGCTGCAACATCCACGACGCCCTGACCCGGCAGGAGGTTTTATCCTGCCGGGAAGCCCATCCCCAGGCCATCTTTCTGGCCCACCCCGAGTGCCGTCCAGAAGTCCTGGACCTGGCCGATGCCATCCGCAGCACCGCGGGCATGCTCTCGTATGTCCGTCAGTCCGCCCAGGAGGAGTTCATCATCGGCACCGAGAAGGGCATTATCCATACGTTGGCCAAGGAAAACCCCGGCAAACGCTTTTACTCTCCCTCTGCTCGGTTGCTCTGTCCTGATATGAAAAAGATCGCCCTCACCGATGTGCTGCAAGCCCTGCGCCATCTCGCCCCCATCGTGACCGTGCCCGAGGACATCCGGCAGCGGGCCCTGGCCGCAGTCAACCGCATGTTGGCGGTACCCCGGGATTAGAGGCCTCAGCCCTGTGCGCCTGCCAGAGGCGATAGAGAAGCCGGAAGACCGGCGTCACGGCCACAGTCGGATCTGCCAGAAAGTCCTGCAATTCCTGGGGCGTAAAAAAACGCCCAGCCTCGATTTCCGTGGGATCCGGTTGCGGCCTCAGGTCGGTGTGACAACGGAAGAGGCCGACATGTTCCCAACCGGTCTCGACACAGGCCGGCACCTGAGCCACCGGGAATAATTCGGCCCGGATGGCCAGCTCCTCGCTGAGTTCCCGGGCCGCAGCAGCGGCATAACTCTCCCCCGGCGAGACATGTCCCGCGGCCGAGGTGTCCCAATGTCGCGGGAACTGGTCTTTCCCCGGCGCCCGCAATTGCACATACAGACGGCCGGATAGGTCAAAAACCAGGATGTGCACGGATCGATGTTGCAGGCCGTAGCGGTGAATGCTGTCCCGCCGGGCCCGTCCCACCGGGCGGTTGTGACGGTCCACGACTTCTAAGATCTCGGCCGCCGTCGACCTAACCTCCATATTATCCTCATGAATTCTTCTCCTGAGCCCGATGTCGCGGCGCCGCGATGGTGCTGGCCTGTGGCCGCACCCTGACGATCAGGTTACGGCGCGTCTGAACTTATAGCCGTTTCCCGGCAAGCTGGCATTTGAGCACAGGGGAAATTCTCCGGTTGGTATATAACTTGCAGTGATAATTCATAAAAATCACTCTGTCCCGATCAGACTCAAGGCAAATCCCAAAACAGGTTCCCGGAGGGGAAGAATTTTTTATCTTTTTTTCGTGGGCTGCCGATAACTATGGTAACTGGATGATCCCTCTAACTGCGTATATTCCAGGCCCAAGGTGTCCCATGGACGGCGAGTTGTCCCAATATGTGAAATCCATGCGGCTCATGTTGCACGATCTGGCTCAACCCCTGTCGGTCTTGGCCGGACAAGTGGACCTGTTGATGATCGAAGCCGACCCTTCCTCCCGGCAGTTCGATGAGGTGAGGCATCTAAGCGACCAGTTGCAGGTGATCATGGACAAGATGGAGGCACTCCGCCAGCTTGCCCGGCAGATCAATTCTTTGGTGGAAAATTAGCCCACAGCGCTGAGAACTTCGTTCCTCACGTCAGCGTCAGCCGGTATTTCTCCTCCAAATGCACGGGGTGGTACGACTGTTTGGCCCGGCGCAGGCCCGGTTCCCCCAGATCCTGTTCCCGGTTGATCAATTCCACCTCCTGCCAGGCGTGTTCACAGAATTGCTGATTAATCAGAGGGTAAAAACCGCTCTGTTCCGGGTTGGCTTTTTCGAAGTGGATCACCGCAGTGCGAGAGTTGAGTAATTCCCCCAACGAGAAGGCCTCCACCTTGCCGCGCACCAGGATGGCCCCGCCCTGCAACCCCAGTTCCCGGTAATGGCGCAAGGCCAGGCGGATGGCTTCCCATTCGCCGCTGAGATTCAGATCTTCCTCACAGCGTTTAAATTCACACCAGCGATCGGCTAACTTCAGGCAGGAGGACAACAATTCCTCTTGCAGCGGTTCGTACTGAATGGGATAGGATCGCCTGATGCTGTTGATGTGATTCCGTTTGCTGTGAAACTTATTGCCGGGTAAGGAGATAAGATCAGCAGCCCGATAGACATAATCAAACTGGTCCCGCTGAGGTTCACAGCGAAAGCGCGGCTGGGAAGAAAGTTCGTCCGCCAAACGGCGATCAGCCCGCTCAATGGCCGGATAGGCCACATGTTTGCTCTGACGCAGCCACCGCAGGAGTTCGGAACAGAGCGTCTCCCGTCCGGCGGGGCCGACGGGAGGCAGGAACCAGGGAGCACCATGCCGGGGTTGGGCCAGGGCGATGAACCACTCCTCCCAGAGACACCAGCTCAGGCCGTAATGACCCTGCCACAGGAAGAGATTGGTAAAGGTCAGCTCCGACGTCGTCGGCTGGTAGGCCCACAGAATGGGATGAATAACCTCGCGGTGTGCCAAGGCGAGGGGGGCAAAATGGGGAAAACGAGGTATATCCATGGGTTCAGGCCACTTCCTGATTCGAGGCGGCGAGGTCGTCGGCGCTTTGGCGGGACGGGACACGCCTTATTGCAGCCGTTCGCCGGTGAGTTGAATAAAAACATCCTCTAAATTGCTGCGACGGATGGTGACATCCTGGTGGTGGGTGTGGGCCAGGGCATAGGCTTCTTTTTTATCCCGGGCCAGGGCATAGTGGCGGCGTCCGTTTTCCTGGGATTCCACCACATAGCCGCCCACCCTCTGGACCAAGGCGGCGGGCGTGTCCAGGGCGATGAGCCGGCCCCGGTTCAGGATGCCCACCCGCGCGCAGAGTTTTTCTGCTTCTTCAATATAATGCGTGGTCAGCAGGATGGTAAGCCCCTGTTCATGCAACTGCTGGATCATTTCCCAGATCTGGCGGCGGATTTGGGGATCCAAACCCACGGTGGGTTCGTCCAAAAAGAGGACCTGGGGACGGGACAGCAGGGCCCGCAGGATCAGGAGGCGGCGCTGCTGACCGCCCGAAAAGTTCTTCACCAGATCATTGGCCCGATCCGCCAACTCGCCGATGGCCAACAGGTCCCAGAGCCGTTTTTTTAGGTCCGGGACCCGATACAGCTTGCCGTAGATGAGAAGATTCTCGTAGGCCGTCAGTTCCTTGTCGAGATTGATTTCCTGGGGGCAGACGGCGATGCGTTGCTTGACCGCCAGGGGCTGGGCCACCACGTCATAGCCCTGAATGAAGGCCCTGCCGGCCGTGGGTTTGGCCAAGGTAGTCAGGATCTTCACCGTGGTGGTCTTGCCGGCGCCGTTGGGCCCCAGCAGACCAAAAATCTCACCGGCGGTCACCTCCAGATTCAGATCGGTCAAAGCCATGACCTGTTGATAGCGCTTGGTCAACCCCTCGGTGCGAATCATGGTTGTTCTCTCACGGTCAGGGCTCAATCTGCCACCTTGACCATTCTCCCAGCCCCCTGAATAATTTTTAGGCAGCAAGAATCTATTTTATTTCGGTAAGATAGCCAGATACCGGGAAATGGCGTTGAAATATGCAACAGCAAATAGTCCGGCCGAGTTTGACCTATTCGAAAAAAAGCCATAATTTCCTGGGGTTAGCGGGGGAACTGGCCTGGCGTAATCCTTGCATATGATATGAGGCAAGGGAAGGTATCTTGGGAACTGCGCATCATTGTAAAGGAGGTAGGGATCATGGGCAAGGAAAATTATCTAGCGCCAGGCATCGACCAGGGCCGCGCCCCGATGCCGCCGCCACGGTTCGTGGAGGTTTTTGGGTTGCAGGTTCCCGTTGATACGTATTATCTCCATCGCGGGCATACCTGGGTCAAAATTGAAGACGATGGGCTGGTCCAGGTCGGCCTCGATGACTTTGCCCAGAAGGTGTTCGGTCCGGCCGATGAGGTGGAGTTTCCAGAAAGCGGCGGCGTTTATTTTCAGGGTCATGTCTGTCTGGCCCTGGTGCGAGGAGGCCGGCGGGCCAAAGTTTTGGCCCCGGTGGACGGCCTGATCGAAGACATCAACCCCGAGGTCCAAAGCCAGCCCCGTCTGCTGAATCAGGACCCCTATGGGGCCGGTTGGCTTTTTCGCCTGCGTCCCAGCAATTTGAAATACAATCTCCCCAATCTGCAGTATGGTGAAGCCGCGGTGGCCTGGATGGAGGCTGAAATCCACCGTCTTTTGGGAATGTTGGAGTCAGAGGCGGGGGTAACCCTGCCGGATGGCGGTGCTCTGATTGACGATATCTCTGGTCATTTTCCCGCCCTGGCCTGGCGGCGGCTGGTGCAGGAATTTCTCTTGCAGGACTTGAGTCGGCTATGGAAAAAACGCTCCTGAGTCCGGCGCTGGAGAGGGTCGACCACCTCTCGCCTTGCTGCGCATACATTTCCCCAGGAAAGGAGGCCGATGACCATGGCTGGGTCAACCTCTGAACATCCCCCTCTCTGCATCTGGATGGAGGCGGGGGTCATTGATTATAAAGTCTGCAATCATGACTATGATTGTGCCAACTGTGAGTTCGACCGGGCCATGACCGAGGCGGCCCGCCGCAATCTGGCCTTGC
>CALGOE010000249.1 GCA_937958145.1 uncultured Desulfobacca sp. | reverse complement strand
GTATCGTTGCCCGGCCCGCCATGGAGGAAATCATCGCCGCCGTATCCGTAAAGGGTATCATTGCCGGCAAGTCCGAAGAGGGAGTTTTTATTATCCGTGCCGGCGATGACGTTATTGAGGTCGTTGCCGGTGCCGTTTGCGGCCGCGCCGGTCAGATAGAGATCCTCAAGATTGGCTCCCAACGTGTAGCTAATGGCAGCATTGACCCGGTCAATGCCCTCGCCGGCCAGCTCGGTGACCACATCGTTGGCACTATCAACGATATAAGTATCGTTGCCGGCTCCACCGATCATGGTGTCATGGCCGGCGCCGCCATCGAGGATGTCGTTGCCATCGTTGCCGATCAGGGTGTCGTCACCGTCTAGTCCAAACAGGGAGTTGTTATTGGCATTGCCGGTGATAACATTGTTGAGTTCGTTGCCCGTGCCATTTAAGGCTGAACCATAAAGGGAGAGGTTTTCGACATTGGCGGGAAGGGTATAGGTGGTATAGGCTTGGACCGTATCCAGACCCTCGCCAGCCGCCTCGATGATCGTGTCGAGGGCGCTGCCGACGATATAGGTATCGTTGCCGGGGCCCCCGACCATGGTATCGTTGCCGGGCCCACCATGGAGGTAATCATTGCCACCGCCGCCGGCAAGATAGTCATTGCCGCCTTGGCCAAAGAGCCGGTCATCCTCATCCGAGGGGAGACTCCCCGGAGGAGTTGCCGTCACGGTCGGTGAGACCAGTGTTGGGGTGATCGTTTCATCGGCTTCCGTTCCTTGAAAAACGGCCATACATCTGCTCCTTTGTGAATGGGGTTTCTGGGTCAAAATTGGAAAAAAATAAATCGGGTCCGGACTGGACCTGATTTTGAAATCAAAGCTTTTTTTTATTTTATCGGTAAACACTATGAATTCAATTAAAATTAGTTAATTGACTACTATTATTTCTCAGACATATTGTTTGTAATTTATGCAATAGTCATGCCTGGACTGCGCTTGTGGCTTCTGCACGGCTCTTTTTTTGGGGGGCAGTATGACAGGACTGGACGAACGTCAGATTTTTAAGATTCCCTGGAATGATCCGATAATAAAGATGAATGGGGGATAAGGGGCACTGCGTTGACAGGGGAGAGAGGCGACGCTGCCTGATCACGAGAGATCTTTGATGAAAAAAATTTTTCATATCCTGGTGGCGGATGATGAGGTGCGAGTGCGCCAAGTCCTCCGTGACATGATCTCCGCCCTGGGCAAAGAATATATCATCTATACTGCCGCCGACAGTCGTGAGGCCCTCCACCTCCTGTCCAGCCTGCCACTGGATCTGGCCCTGGTGGATATTTATATGCCCACCGGGGAGGATGGTTTTGAGCTGATCAAAAAGATGCGGGCCCATAATCCACATCTGATGATCGTGGTCATCACCGGCGAGCCGAAGTATGAAAGGGTGTTGGAGGCCTTGCGGTTGGGAGTGACGGATTTTCTGGCTAAACCCATTTCTTTGACCGACCTGCGCAAAATCTTGACCACCCTCAAGGAGAAGGACCAGAGGAGAGATGCCGTGCAGGTGCCGAGAGAGCCCTCCGTCCCGGTCGAGCCGGAGAAAGCCTTGCCGCCAGGCGGGCAGCATTTTCTCCGCTCTCTGGGGGAAAAATTGGCTGAAATCCGCAGTCCCAATGAGTTGTACGCCTTCCTCACCGACATGGCCATCTCACTCAGCGGCGGCACCTGGGCCAAGTTTTATCTGTATGATCAGGAGCACGGACGGATGCAACTCGTCTCCCAGAGCGGCACCCCGCCGGGGCGGTCCGGGGCTGACATCAGTCAACGCCAGGAGACGGCATCCTGCTTTAGTTTCCCCCTCAAAATTCGAGGTGAACTGTTGGGAATCCTGCATGTCTATCGACCTCCCAAGCAGCGCTTCGAGGCCGAGGTGATGAACCGCCTCCACCTCCTGGCCGAACGCTTTCTGTTAACCCTGGAAAACCTGACCTTGCAGGAGAGCGTTTTTACGAATCTCTATGATACGTTGCTGGCCTTGATCAATTCCCTGGAGGCCCGCGATCCGTCCACTCGCCATCATTCTGTCCGGGTGACCAGTATCGCCGCTAAATTTGCTGAGAAGATCGGCCTGTCCAGGCCCCTGGTGGATTCCCTGCGGCGGGCCGGAGCTCTGCACGACATCGGGAAAATCGGCATCCCCGACGCCATCCTATTGAAACCTGCGGCCTTGACCCCTGAGGAAATGGAGATCATCCGGCAACATCCGGTCATCGGCGAGCACATCATTGCCCCCTTGCATCTTCTGCCCCGGGAGCGGGACATTATCCTGCATCATCATGAACGGTGGGACGGCAAAGGCTATCCCTCAGGTTTGGCCGGGGCAGATATCCCCCTCCTGGCCAGAATCGTCGCCCTGGCAGACTCCTATGATGCCATTATTTCCGATCGCCCCTACCGCCGGCGGCGCTCCCATGAAGAAGCCCTGGCGGAAATCGCCGCCCACGCCGGCAGCCAATTCGATCCTGAATTGACCGAGCAGTTCATTGAAGTCATGAGTCGGCCCCTTATTAAGGAAGAAATGGAAAGCATCGAAGCGGAACTCGACGCCAGCGGGCAGCTTCTCCCGGAACACCAATTTCAGCAACTGCTCAGGAATTTCAGCCACAGATTTATTCTGCGGGAAAATCGCCGAAACTCCTCTGCCGCCATCCGGAATTAAAGCAGCTGACGTCTTCCCCAGGTCTGGCGATCTCTTGGCAACACCTTGCTTTTCTGTTCCGGCAACAGATATAATATAGCTTTTCACTTTTGTGTACAATGACCAAAACTGCCTTCCAGATTGAGATCGGTGGAACAGGCTTTCCAGCCTGTCCATGGGCGCCCAGGATGGAAAGCCGGTGCTGCCTTAGGGCAACAGTCTGGAGGATACGGGCGGAGGAATTTTAGACTTTCTCCCAGTTGGCTGAAGAGCTGTGATATAATGAAACGCCGTTCGGTGTTTTTGCCAGAATCCTGGCAGAAAAATTTATGAGACGTCAGGGTTGCTCCCCTCATCTGAGGTCGGCTCCTTCTTCACCCGTGAGCTGGCACGGAGCAACGATGCAGGAGGAGCAGGAATCCTCCCCCCCGATTTTTGTTGGCCACAGAAGCTTACTGCCATGACTTTGGGTCCGGAAAATCAGGTGAGCCGAAACGATGACGCCAGCGCCCCGGCTGTCGCCTGGGAGAGACTGCTGCAGGAATTGACCAAGCACTATCGGCAGGCCATGGTAGGGCGGCGGATCACTGGAATCATTCACACCCTGAACACGCCGTTGCAGGTGCTGCTGATGCAGACCGAACTGATGGAGCGCAAACTGCAGGAGGAGGAAGCTGCTCTGGCGTCTGCTCTCCCGCCGGACCTGCGGCCGGTCTGGCAGGGCTTCCATACTTACCGCAGCCGCAAGAATCAACAATTAGGGGAGGTCGCCGAAAAATTGCAGCAGCTTATCAGTTGGCTGCGCTATCACACCCTGCATCAGGACCAGCACGCCCCCCAAGAGATTGATCTCAATGATATGGTGCAGACCGAACTGCAGGGGTATCAGATGGAACCCTTCTTTAAAAATCGGGTGGCCACTCGCTGGCAGCGCCAGGACCGTCTTCCACCCCTGGTCGGCTATTACGTCGACGTCAGCCAAAGTTTCTGCCACCTGGTCGACAATGCCCTGGAGGCCTTAAGGGAAGTGCCTGACCCGGTTCTGACCCTGGCCACCTACTCGGAAGACGGCCATCGCATCATCGCCGTGGGTGACAACGGCCCCGGCATCCCCTCGGCCATCCAGAAAGATATCTTCACCCCCTTTTTTACCACCAAGACATCCACCCTGCCGCCCCAACCAGGGCTCGGCCTGTTTCTGACCCAGAGACTGCTCAGCCCCTACGGCGGCCGCGTGACCTTTACCAGCCAACCCGGCCAGACCTGGTTCCGCCTCGTCCTGCCCTGAGCCGACCAGCCCTGCTTTCTTGGCACCGGGATCAGATTTTGCGTCGCCCTGACTCCCGGAGACAGCAGAAAAAAGGGGGTGCGGGCTGGCCGCACCCCCCTGAAAAATTTCATCTGTCCCGATTTAGGGCGTATAGACGAAGTCCGTATGATCCAGCGTCGGCGCGGTGGCCACGCCAACGGTGCAGATCTGGACCGAGTCATCAAAAACATCGCTGGTGGGGTTGTAATAAATAGAACCGCTGGGGGTGTGGACGTAAATACCGGAGGGATCGGTACGGCCGCTGCCGGTGGATTCTCCCTCGAAATAGGAGCCGGCCCGGAGCACATTGCTGCCATCAAAATCCAGGCCCTTGATTTTCCCATCCGTGACGCCGTCAAGGAAGTCTGTTAAGACAAGGGAGTGTATTACTAACCTTCTTTTTGGACGTTTTCCAGGAACAAATTTATAGTGTCAACGGGCCGACGGCCCATATTGCGATAGCCTTGGTGCGGCCTCTCATAGTTGTAATAGTGCAGCCAATGATCAAAATCCTCTTGGAGC
>CALGOE010000248.1 GCA_937958145.1 uncultured Desulfobacca sp. | reverse complement strand
ACGGCCTCGAGGCCGGGAAGATCCAGTTCCACGTTGAAGTGGCCGGAATTGCAGGCAATGGCCCCGTCTTTCATGGCCAGGAAATGCTCCTGCCGGATGACGTTGATGTCGCCGGTGAGGGTGCAGAAGATATCGCCCAGGGGTGCGGCCTCGGCCATGGGCATGACCTGGAAGCCGTCCATAATGGCCTCCAGGGCCTTCAAGGGGTCGACTTCGGTGATAATCACCCGGGCGCCCAGACCCCGGGCCCGCATGGCGAACCCCCGGCCGCACCAGCCGTAGCCGGCCACGACCACGACGCTGCCGGCCAGCAGACGGTTGGTGGCCCGCAGGATGCCATCCACGGTGCTCTGCCCGGTGCCGTAGCGGTTATCGAACATATACTTGGTCTGGGAATCGTTGACCGCGATGACCGGGTAGCGCAATACGCCCTGGGCCGCCATGGCTTTCAGGCGGATAACGCCGGTGGTGGTCTCTTCCGTGCCGCCCCAGACTCCGTCCAGGAGCTCCTGGCGGGTGGTATGGAGGGTAAAGACCAGATCGGCGCCGTCATCCATGGTGATATGGGGTTTGATGTCCAGGGCCGACTGGATGTGCTGATAATAGGTATCGTGGTCCTCGCCCTTGATGGCAAAGGTGGGGATGCCCTCATACCTGACCAGATAGGCGGCAACATCGTCCTGGGTGCTCAGGGGGTTGGAGGCGCACAGACAGACCTCGGCCCCACCGGCCTTTAAGGTGGCCATGAGCACGGCGGTTTCGGTGGTGACATGCAGACAGGCCGCCAGGCGGATCCCCTGGAGGGGCTGCTCCCGCTGAAAACGTTCGGCGATACCCCGGAGAACCGGCATATCCTGGCGGGCCCACTCGACCCGCAGTTTGCCCTGGTCGGCCAGGGCCAGATCTTTGACATCATACCCCAACGGCAGGGATACCGGTTGGGAGGAGACACAGGCTGTTGTCGGCATTCGTAACCTCGTGCTGGTTGCCGGGCCGTAAAAGGGCCCGGAAGATTAAAGGCCCGCCTTTTCCTTCAGGAGCTCGACCCGGTTGGTCTGCTCCCAGGTGAAATCCGGGTCCGGTCGGCCGAAATGGCCGTACACCGCGGTCTTTTTGAAAATGGGGCGGAGCATGTTCAAGTAGCTGATCATGGCAGCCGGTTTGAAGCTAAAGGTATTTTTGATGATTTCCAAAATTTGTTTGTCAGGGATATTGCCGGTGCCGTAGGTATAGACCATGATGGAGAGGGGATCGGGCACGCCGATGGAGTAGGCAACCTGCACTTCGCAGCGTTTGGCCAGACCGGCGGCGACAATATTCTTGGCCACATGCCGCAGCATGTAAGACGAGGTGCGGTCCACCTTGGAGGGATCCTTGCCGGAAAAGGCCCCGCCGCCATGGTAACCGGCGCCGCCGTAGGTGTCCACAATGATTTTGCGGCCGGTAACGCCGCAGTCACCCACGGGCCCGCCGACGACAACACGGCCGGTGGTGTTGACCAGGAATTTGGTTTCCGGCTCCAGGAGGTGGGCTGGAATGACCTTTTTGATCACTTCTTCGATGACCGCCTCTCGCACCTGGGAATGGGTGACATCGGGATTATGTTGGGCCGCCACTACTATGGTCGGGATGGCCTTGGGGATGCCGTTCTCGTAGCGCACCGTGACCTGGGTTTTGCCGTCGGGGCGCAGGAAGGGCACAATGCCTTCTTTGCGCACCTTGGCCAGCCGCTCGGCCAGGCGATGGGCATACCAGATGGGCATGGGCATGAGCTCGTCCGTCTCATCACAGGCAAAGCCGAACATCAGCCCCTGGTCGCCGGCCCCCTGCTCGGGAAAGAGGCCCCGGCCATCCACCCCCATGGCAATATCCGGCGATTGTTTGTCCAAAGAGACCACCACCGCACAGGTTTCCCAATCGAAACCCATGGAGGAATCACAATAGCCGATGTCTTTAATGGTATTGCGGACAATGGAGGGGATATCGACAACGGCTGTGGTTGTGATTTCTCCGGCAATAAAGGCCAGGCCGGTGGTGACCAGCGTTTCACACGCCACCCGGGCATATTTATCCTGGGCGATAATGGCATCTAAGACTGCATCGGAAATCTGATCAGAAACTTTATCGGGGTGTCCCTCGGTCACTGACTCGGAAGAAAAAAGAAAATCAGTAATGGCCATAATACTGGCTCCTTCGGGCAGATATAGTGAGGACCGGGGCGAGCCGGTTGCCTTGCGGGTAATGCCTGCTTGGGATTCTTCCTTGTGAATGCTGCCGATTGCTGCCGGCGGGATTGCTGGCGGCAAAGGCGCCCGGAGGTTGGCAGCGCTGCCCCCAGTTTTTTTAAATCGATTTAATTTACACAGTATTTCTTAAATAGACAAGACTTTTTTTGGCACGGGCAATTTGGGACGATTGGCGGCGTCTACATAGACGATCCGGGGCTCGTGCGCTGCCAGTTCCGCGGCGGTATAGGCGGCAAAGGTCGTGATGATGATCAGGTCTCCGGGCATGCCTTTCCGGGCCGCGGCGCCATTCAGACAGATGACGCCACTGCCGGGGTCGCCGGCGATGGCATAGGTCTCGAACCGGGCTCCGTTATTGATATTGTAAACGTAGACCATTTCATAGGGCAGGATATCGGCCAGCTCCATGAGTCGGGAGTCAATGGTGAGAGAACCTTCATAGGTCAGATTGGCTTCGGTGATGGTGGCGCGGTGAATTTTCGATTTGAGCATCGTGCGGACCATGGTCAGGGCACCTCAAGGAGAATATTGTCGATAAGACGGATCTGGCCCACATAGGCGGCGATGGCCAGGCGGGCCGTATGCTGAATTGTCGGCAGTTCGGCCAGGGTGTGATTGTCGACAAGGCTGAGATAATCCAACCGCAGCAGCGGTTCGGCGTCCAGGAGGGGGGTGATGGCGGCAAAGAGGCGCTCCCGGGACCGTTCCCCTTGGGCCGCCATATCCCGGGCCAGAAACAGGGCCTGGGACAATTTCAGGGCGGTCCGGCGCTCTTCGGGGTTCAGGTAAACGTTGCGGGAGCTGAGGGCCAAGCCATCGGCCTCCCGCACCAGGGGCCGGCCGATCACGGTTACCGGCACATTCAGGTCGGCCACCATCCGCTGCATGGCGATGAGCTGCTGATAATCTTTTTCACCGAAGACCGCCACGTGGGGCTGCACCAGGTTAAACAGTTTCAGCACCACGGTGGCCACTCCCCGGAAGTGGATGGGACGGGAGGCGCCACAGAGGCCCCGGGTCACCTCGGTTACCTCCACAAAGGTTTGGTAGCCCGGGGGATACATCTGCTCGGCGTTTGGGGCAAAAATAACGTCCACCCCCTGCTTGGCGGCCAGATCGCAATCCCGCTCCAGATCCCGGGGGTAGCGGTCTAGGTCCTCCTGGGGGCCGAACTGGGTGGGATTGACAAAGATGCTGACCACCAGATGATCGCCCTGGCCCCGGCCGTAGGCCATGAGGCTCAGATGACCCTCATGAAAATAGCCCATGGTCGGGACCAGGACGATACGGCCCCCCTGGTCCCGCCAGGTGAACGCCAACTGTTGCATGGCTGCCGGATCGGTAACAATCTGCATAACAAAGCCGGGCAAAAAAAAAACTCCAGACTGGACCTCTGGAGGTTATCACCGCAGTTCCTGCCGCGAGTCTCAGTCCACCCAGGTTGGATCCAAGCTCATCTACCTGTTAGAAGATTATAGCCGCGGGATGTTGATTCTGTCAAGAGAAAGCGGTTTTTTCGCCGCCGGCCAGCTTTGCAGCTTTGCCCCTTGCCCCCCGGCCTTCACCGTACCATTACCCACAAGTGGACTGCCAAGGCAACCTTTTTGTTGCCGGTATTGGCGGTTCACCTTGCCAAACCTGCGGTTACGGGGTAAAGTGATGCTGATTTTCACGATGAGGGGCCGCCATGGGACATACCGCCAGGGATATCATGGAGAAGACGTTTCTGACCGTTCAACCCGATATGACCATCAGGGAGGCG